>CAYQSL010000031.1:11766-12550 GCA_964420165.1 uncultured Gammaproteobacteria bacterium
CACCTCCACTTTCCACCTTAACCTAAATAAGATTCTTAATGGGTGGATATCTTGGTTAAGGTGGAAAGTGGAGGTGCGACCCCGTTAGAGCAGTTGTTTCAGGAATTGATGCAGCTCATTTAGGACTTCTGGATCATCATCAATATTGTCATGGCATTTATTAGGCTTACAGATTACAGTATCTTCCTTGCCGTAATCATCTGGGTGAGCACCCTGAATAAGCCAATCCCCTGTTTGATAACAACTCCAATTGCGTTCGGGACCTGCAGCAGTTAGCTTTAAACTAGCTCCACCCTCTTCAACACCTTTTGCAACTCCATCTACCATCGCAGTACCTAAGATCTTCACGTTATTAAATACACCACGCTGACGAATATCACAAAGCATACCTGCTCCCCAACTGTAGCCAATTAGGGCAACGCCATTGACTTCAATATTCTTAAAATCACCCTCTCTATCTAAAACATCTTGAATGAGTTCAATATTTTCCTGAGTCTTAACTTCTGGATTGTAACTAACATCATTATGGATATTGAATAGATCCTTCATTGTACTTTCTGCATTAGGAGCTTTAAGCACAAGGATATGAGCATCGTGATGGTTTTGTATATGCTCGACTACTTTCATTAAACCACTATCTTTACTGTTAAATAATTGCCTGGTTCCCAAACTAACTATCACTAAAGGCTTTTTACCACTGCCTTTGGCAGGAATGAATTTATAAGCCCCATCTTGCCTTAATTCGCGATGATGTTTAGCAAGTTCCATGCAAGACTGTGAACTG
>CAYQSL010000032.1:0-12211 GCA_964420165.1 uncultured Gammaproteobacteria bacterium
AACTAGTTGATGTGTATAACCAGAAAATTCTTGACCTAAAGTAAGCGGTGTTGCATCCATTAAATGAGTTCTGCCAATTTTTACTATAGTTTCAAAAGCCACAGACTTAGCATTCAGAGCATCTTTCAAACGAGATACTGCGGGAATTAATTTGGTCAGCATATAAGTCGATGCTGCTATATGCATAGCAGTAGGAAAAGTATCATTTGATGATTGAGATTTATTTACATCATCATTTGGATGAATCGGCTTCTTAGAACCCATTTCACCACCAGCAATTTCAATTGCGCGGTTAGAAATCACTTCGTTGATGTTCATATTAGATTGAGTCCCAGAGCCAGTTTGATAAATCACCAAAGGGAAATGATCATCTAATTTACCATCTATAACTTCATTAGCAGCTTGAGAAATAAGATTGGCTTTCTCTTGTGGTAGCAATCCTAGATCAGCATTGACAAGCGCACAAGCTTCTTTCAGCACAGCAAAAGCTTTAATAAGTTCTGTTGGCATTTTATCTTTGCCAATCTTGAAGTTCATTAGTGATCTGGCAGTCTGCGCGCCATAGTACATATCATTAGGGACTTTGATTTCACCCATGCTGTCTTTTTCTATACGAAAGCCTTCAATTGTTTGCATAATATTGATTGTACTATTAAGAAAGATGCACCTTTTTATTTTAGTGCTTTTTTGCCTTTTTTCTTCAGTTAAAGCTGAAACTAATTTAGATCTTAAACTCAGCACTCTTTTTAGCGAAAATGCTGTTTTACAAAGAGAGAAAGCTATAAAAATCTTTGGCACTGCCAAGCCTGATTCAAAAATTGAACTTAGTTTAGCTGATAAAAAATCCTCAACTAAAACAAACAAAGACGGAACTTGGTTAATAACTCTCAGCCCAATCATTGCTGGAGGACCTTATCAACTTAAAGTTAGTAATGAACTAAAAACTCTCACGGTTAATAATATTTACGTGGGAGATGTTTGGCTTTCTGCCGGGCAATCTAATATGGTTTGGTTTGTGGATTCTTCTACAAATGCCGAAAAAAATATTAGCGAAGTAAATAAATATACAAATAAAATTTTCTTCCTTGATTTAAATATACGTCCTAATGAAAAACCATTATCTCCACTTGATAGCAGCTTTGAGAATCAGTGGTTCAAAGTTGATAATCAAACTATTAAAAGCCTTCCGGCCATACCGTATGGCTTTGCCAGAGAAATTTATAATGCTCAAAAAGTTCCAATAGGCATTATTCAAACTGCCACTAGTAATACTCAAATTCAAGCTCATATGAGTAAAGAAAGTTTAATGACTTACAAGGATCTAGAAAAAGTTAAAGCTCGCGCACTAGACGATAGAATAGTTTGGTATCAGACAGCTTTTTATGCAAAGATACCAGATACTGACATTCCTTATTTCACTCTTTGTATTGGAGAACCTAGTCACCAAGACTATTTAACGGCATTTGTCAATGACAGGAAAATCGTTAATGATTTCACTTATGCTAATTGTAATAAGCTTGATCTCCGATCTTTAAATGCAAACAATAAAATACAAGTGCGTGTATATCCTACCAAAATTAAAAATATAGCTCTAAAGGATATAGCAGAAGGATTTAATAAAAGTAAACTCATATTTAATGGTAAAGAATTAGCACTAAAAAGTTGGGAAGCACTTCCAGAAATTAGTCCTAATACTCCAAGTTCTATTTTCAATGTCAAAGTCAATCCAGCAACTTCATATCCCATTAAAGGAATACTTTGGTATCAAGGTGAGTCGAATATTGATGACTATGCTTCTTACAAAGAGCTTTTTACAGCGCTAGTTAAAGATTGGCGTCAGAGATGGCAAGAAGAATTGCCTTTTATTACAGTACAACTTCATAATTTCAAAACAGAGCATCCAGAGAACCTTCTAAAATTCAGAGAAGTACAAGCTCAATTAAGTAAAGATCTAAACAAAGTTTATTTGATAGATGCTTTTGATTTTAGTAATAAGGATTTAGATATTCATCCTGAAAATAAAGATGATGTCGGTCACCAGTTAGCTGTAATGGCAAAGAAGAAAGTTTACAATTAGACCTTTACTAACCCACAGCTAATTGAATCATTGATTGAATCCAATTTTTAAAGCCATCATAGTTATTAGAATTAAATGGCATTCCATATGCTGCAAACGTACCATTAATTGATCCAATACTCATAAGTCTATTTTACCAGTTCCCGATCTTTAAAAGATTCCAGAGATCTATTTACAAAAAATTCATGCCTAAGAGCTTTATTTTTTCTAAGTGATTTATCAAGATTTTCTGGATCATCATTAAGAATCCCCCAATTAGAGTTAATTGGTTGAAAATGCTTTGGTTCTGCATGGGAAATGTAATGTACTAAAGCTCGCATCATCGTGTGCTTCGGCAATTCAAAAGGTATATTGAGTATTTTGCCAATTATAGATCTAGCCGCAACAATTCCAGTAGCAGCACTTTCTGTATAACCCTCTACACCAGTGATTTGACCGGCAAAGTAGATTTGTGAATTATTTCTTAGACCTAAACTCTCATTTAAAAATTGCGGACTGTTAATAAAAATATTTTGGTGCATCACTCCATAGCGCACTATCTCTAAGTTCTCAAGCCCAGGTATCATCGAGAAGACGCGCTTCTGTTCACCCCATTTGAGATTGGTTTGGAAACCAACAATATTATAAAGTGATCCAACAACATTGTCTTGCCTTAATTGCACTACAGCTACAGGTCTATGCTCTGGATCACGAGGATCTCTTAAACCAACTGGCTTTAGTGGACCAAAACTTAGAGTTTTTTGCCCACGTTCGGCAATCGCTTCAATCGGCATACAGCCTTCGAAATACTTTATAGACTCTTTCTCAAAATCCTTTAGCGGAGCGCGTTCTGCACTCATAAGTGCTTGATAGAAATTATCAAAATCTTCTTGATTGTAAAACGGGCAATTGATGTAATCATCGGTTTCACCTTTGCCATAACGTGATGCTTTAAAAGCTATATCCATGTTAATTGATTCAGCACTAACTATCGGTGAAGCTGCATCAAAGAAATACAAGAAATCTTTTTTATTCTCACCATTAGAAGCTTTACGTAAAAGCCCTTGGATTCTAGTTGCCAAGCCTGGTGAAGTTAAAGGACCAGAAGCAAGAATAATATATTCACTCTTTTGGAGATGCTCTACTATATCTTCATCAAATTCATCTCTGATAATTTCTACATGTGGGTTACTTCCAAGTGAACCTGTGATTTCTTGAGCAAATAAATCTCTATCTACGGCTAAAGCCTGTCCTGCAGGGACTTTAGCTTTGATCGCAGAGCTGATAATCAAACTATCAAATTTCTGCATTTCATTTATAAGTAAGCCTCTGGCTGTAGTAAGAAATTCTGAACCAAGAGAATTAGAACAAACCAGCTCAGCAAGATTATCAGTATGATGCGCTGGAGTTTTAACCTTAGGGCGCATTTCATAAAGTTTTACCTTGTAAGGTAATTTATGAAGCTCTATAGCTTGCGCTAGTTGCCATGCAGCTTCAGTACCAGCAAGCCCTCCTCCAATTACAGTTATAGTTTTAGTTTGCATAAATCTTTACCAATATAAATGATAAACCCCATCTACTAAGATGCCATGTCCTTGCAGGCTGATTCTTTGGTCACCCTCCTGAACATCAATCATTGGCGCTATTTGATGATAATTCAATCCTGTATGAGTTACTAAATCACCTTGATTAAATTTAACAAACTCTGGATCCACAGCCATTAAAGTTTTGTCTATAGTTACATTATCAAATCCCTTTAGATCATCATGAGTATGAGTCCAGAAATAAAGCCCACCACCACCTGATGGCATTTTTATATAAACGGTAAAACTAATATTATTTGCAGGATCAAATTTTAGTCCATTCCAATTGAGTAATTGGAATTGAAGATCGACGTGTCTACTTGCAACAGTAATTTCAAAAAAATCATCATCAAGAAATATATGAAAACCAGGCAGAGCTTGATTTTCAGCCATTATACATTTGTGACCAAGTTTCTCTTCTAAAAAATCTTGAACTTTCTGGTATAGCTGAGAAAATTTATTTTCCAAAATTGGATTTAGTTTCTTCGCTAGGTCATAATACTCTTCATTATTTTGCTGAGCATCTAGATAGCTTGCAGCGCCTAAAGTAAAAAATGGATAATCGAAATAGTCACTACGATTAATCCAATATTCTTGTAAAGCAAATACTGACTCAACAATTTTATCTGAGTCTTCAGGGCTTAAGAAAGCATAGGATTTTATACAATCAGGCATTACCATATCCACCACCGCCAGGCGTTTCAATCCTAAACTTATCACCTAGTTTCACTTTTAGCTCAACTTTAGAGCCTAACTTTTCAGATAGGCTTTTGGTAATTAGTAAATTCGAACCTTTAGCTCCAGGCTCTCCAGCAGCCATCCCATATGGTTCATAAACACGACGTTCTGTGAGTAATGAAAGATTTAGATCATCAAGAAATTCAAATTCACGAATTAAACCATCGCCACCAGAATATTTACCTTTGCCACCAGAATTCTCACGAATACTAAATTCTCTGAGAATAACTGGATAGCGAGTTTCTAAGATTTCGGGATCGGTAATGCGTGTATTAGTCATATGAGTATGCACTCCAGAAGCACCATGCCAACCAGGTCCAGCACCAGCACCGCCACCAATGGTTTCGTAATAACCAAATTTATCATTACCAAAAATCACATTATTCATACAACCTTGAGATGCAGCGCAAGCACTGAAGGCTTTTAAAATTACATCCACTATACGCTGAGAAGTTTGTACATTACCACCAACTACAGCAGCATTCTCAGATGGATTTAAAATACAATTCCCTGGAATGATGATTTGGATTGGTTTTAAGCAGCCTTGATTTAAAGGAATTTCTTTATTTATTAGCGCGCGCATTGCATATAAAATTGCGGAACTGGTAACAGCAATTGGTGTATTGAGATTTGATTTCAGTTCAGATGCAGTTCCAGTGAAGTCAAATATTGCAGAACCATCATTAGGATCTAAAGTTACTTTTAGTTTGATTTCGGAACCATCGTCTAGGAAGTCGCTGGCGCTTAAGACTGGGTCCCCAGCCCTTTCAGGGCTGAGGATGACGGCTTTCAATAAATCTCTAACAGAGTGCTCTGCATTCGTCTGAATATGCTGCATATAGCTCAAGACTGTTTCTAAAGAATAACTATTTATAAGATCACGAATTAATTCGATACCTTTATTATTAGAAGCTACTTGAGCTCTTAAATCAGAAACATTGTCTTCAATTGATCTTGCTGTGCTAAACAGTTCACGCAATTTGGCTTCTTGGAATTCACCATCTTCAACTAATTTAAAGTGTTTTATAGCGATACCTTCTTGATCTAAACTAGTAGAGAAAGCTGGCATAGAACCAGGACTAATACCACCGACATCAGCATGGTGACCGCGATTAGCGACAAAAAATATTAGCTCGCTCTGGGAGATTGCTTCGTCGCTTTCAGCTCCTCGCAATGACGATTCTTTTATAAATACTGGTGTAACAACAGTAAGATCTGGCAAATGTGAGCCGCCCATTTGAGGATGGTTAGTGAGAAGGACATCTCCCTCTCTAATTTCAACTTCCCGGACAAGACTTCGCACACAGTGACCCATTGAGCCTAAATGGACGGGCTGGTGAGGGGCATTAGCGACAAGATTCCCTTCTTTATCAAAAAGTGCACATGAAAAATCTCTTCTTTCTTTTATATTAGTTGAGATAGCAGTCTTTTCTAAAGTCTTGCCCATTTGCTCTGCAATGGACATAAAGCGACTACTAAAAATAGATAAATTGATTGGATCAAAGCTACTAGATAAAGTGGCTTTCTTCAAATTCATTAGAGTTATTTCAATATCACCAAGTTCTGTAATCAAAGCCTCTGAATCTGGCTCTATCAATACTGTTGCTGTATCTTGCATTATTATTGCAGGAGCAGGAATTTTATCACCAAAACCTAAATCATTTAATAAATAAACTGGTGTTTCTAACCACTGACCAAAATATGTTTTAGTAATTATTTTTGGTTCTGGCTTTCTAATACTTTTGGAAATTTCAGATCTTTGCAAACTTGATGATCTTAAAATTACTCGAATACGGATATCATCTACTAAAACTTCTCTACCATTTAACTTAAAGCCAAATTCTCTTAAATATTTTTCTTCAAAACTCTCTTGATAACTTAATCCTATAGATTCTTTGATCATGAAGTTAGTATTAGTACCTGCATATCTTAGATTTAAAAACTTTTCGATAATATAATCTTGTTTCAATTCAAGGCTAGAAATTAAATCTGTAAATTTAGTTTCAATATTTTGCAAACTATCAGAATTTAAAACAGCTGTATAAGCAATTTGTGTTTCTTGAGTTCTATCAGCAAGCCCTATTCCATAAGCTGAAAGAATTCCAGAATATTTATGGACTAATACTTTACTAATACCTAAATCTCTTGCAAGAGCGCAGGCATGCTGGGCTCCAGCTCCACCAAAACAAACAAGTATATGATCTTCAAGTGCATAGCCCTTCATTACAGAGATTTCTCTTATAGGTCTTGCCATTGCTTCATTAGCGACTTTAATAAAACCTAGAGCAATATCCTCTATAGTCATCTCAGGTAATTGAGCCTGTATTTTTCTAAATTCTGTAATCGCTAAATCTTTATCAATAGCTTCATTTGCATTTGCACCAAAAACCTTAGGGAAAAATTCTGGAATCAATCTTCCTAAAACTAAATTGGCATCAGTGATTGAAAGGTAGCCATTTTTCTTATAACAAACCGGTCCTGGATGCGCGCCAGAACTTTCGGGACCTACTTTAAAAATTCCATTCTCGTAATATAGCCTTGAACCACCACCAGCAGCTACGGTATTGATATCTAATTGAGGACTTTGAATACGCAAACCAGCAAGCTCAGTAAAGAAGCTAAGTTCGTAGTCGCCAGCGAATCTAGAAACGTCTGTGGAGGTACCGCCCATATCGAAGCCAATTAGAGATCCTATTCCCGTCATCTTCAGCCCTAAAGGGGCTGGAGACCCAGTTTCACTTAAAGTCTTTTGGCAGACTGGATCCTCACGCTCACTGCGCTCGCTCAGGATGACATCATTTGCACTCCAGTAAGCAGAATAACCCACAACTCCCCCCGCCGGTCCTGAAAGAATGGAATTAGCTCCTCTAAAATTCTCAGCTTCACACAAACCAGCATCAGATTTCATAAACAGAAATTCTGTTTTTTCAAGCCCGTCACTAAAACCAGATTTAAAACTCTTAATATAGTTATGAATTAACGGAGTTAAATAAGCATCAATTAAAGTAGTATCACCCCGAGGCACCACTTTAATCATAGGCATTACTTCGCTTGAAAGAGATACATTAGTAAAACCGAGTCTATAAGCCAGTTTAGCAATTTGCTCCTCGTGCTCAGAACAAGCATAAGAATGTAAAAGAACTACAGCTAAACTTCTAATCCCTGAATGATAAATGCGTTTTAAATCAGTTTCAAGAATAGCTAAATCTAACTTTTGTATGACTTCATAGCCATCTTTATGAGAATAAAATTTAGCTGGCACTACCCTTTCATCAATTTCCAAAACTTCTTTATAAAGCAGTTCAGGTTTCTTAATAGCTAAATCAAAAATCTTTGGGCGATCTTGATAACCAATTTCAAGTAAGTCTTTAAAGCCTTTGGTAATTAATAATGCACAATCGATACCCTTACGCTCCAGTAGTGCATTAGTTGCAATAGTAGTCCCCATACGGATTTCAGAGATAATGAAATTCTCCCCAGAACTTGGAAATGGCTTAGCTGATGAAGCAAAAGTAACATCTTGTAAAACTTCATACAATACTCTTCTGATTGCTTCACGTGGAGCATCTGAATAATTTGCAGGGTCTACAGAAAGTAACTTAATTATCCTACTTCCATTTTGAAGTTTGCTCTCAAAGCCCTCAGATGCAAGGCTTGCGAGGAGAGAGGAAGCGGAGTTGACTTGTGTCAATGAGCGAGTGAAGGACGAGTGTAACGCAGCAGATGGGGCTTTCAGAGTAAACTGTGCATATACATCAGTAAAGGTGCCCCCTCGATCTATGAAGAATTTAAAATTAAAAAAACTATCTTTCATTGCAAAACAAATTCAATATTTATTATGCTGCCATAGCTTTCTCTAGACTAGGCTGATGAACCCTTTCAACTTCTTTAATTGGCTCTACGTCTTTCTTCTCTGATTGTTTACGAGTGATTTGACCGAAATGATACATAGCAGCATTGTAAACTGGCATGATCATATTATCCAAACAATCAGCCTTATCTTTAGGAATAAAGCGTTTCAAAGTATCAAGTAAAGCATGTGCGAAATAGAAAATCCCTGCTTTTCTCTCATCAGGATCTTTACGGAAGAATAATTCAATATCCACGGCTACACCAATAAAATTTCTCACAGTACCCACTATCTGGTCAATGAGATTACGACGCGAACCATTCAACAAGCCGATCATACTAGAGACAGCTTGAATATGTGAAGTTAAAGCCAAAGTGTGACCTTCATCTTTACCACCCTTAAAGAGTTTTCTATTAGGTCCAAACAAACTACTAGTCCAAGCTTCCACGAAAAATTTCTTAGTAAGTTGTATATTCTCAATAAAGTTTGCCCACAAATTATCTTTTTGAGTAATATGCGGGAAATTAACCAAATGTAATTGGGTCATAGCCGAGCTTAAACCTCTAAGCAAATGATAATTAGAAAGTTGAGAAAACATATTTAAAATCGGTTCTAAGATCCTACTAATAAAGTCAAAAGTATTTCTACTTTTTAAAGCACCTAATGCTAAATCTCCATAAATAATTGAATTGATGAGTTTAGTAAAACCAGTTGCAACAGTAGCTAAATTAGCTTTGGCTTTAGGACTAAAATTTGTAAGCCCTAAAACACCCGCTGTAAGTACATGAAACACTGATGACAAGCCATAAGCAGGTAAGCTATAGCGCCCAATATATTTTTTTCTAAATTCATCATTCATCCAAAATGCTTCAGATTTTTTTTCTGGTTCTTCTTGATGAATCGCATGCTGAAGTTCTTCCTTTAGTTCAGTAGGAATTGTTTCAATATTTCTTGCCTTAGCTATAGGAAGTCTTGATACTGGGTTAGCTTCAGGTTGGGGAATTTTAAGAATAGGAGTTTCAACTGACATCATGCAGCAACTCCCGCTAAGTTTTGCATTGCTAATCTAGATTGATCTAACGGTGCTTCAATTGGCCTTATGATTACAGGTGCAGTCTTTTTAACTCCTTTGAGTTCTCTTTCGTTTTGATCCAATCTAAGTAAATGTCTTCCTACGCCATCAAGAATAAAAGTTAAAGGCACAAAAATATCTTTTGAATTAGAGAAGAATTTTGTAACCCAGTCACAGACAGTACCTAATGCCAAAAATACACCTGAATAGAAATAACTACTGCGACCTTCCTTAAGGTGACCTGGATTAAGTTGCTCAATATCCATCATAACTCCAGCAATATCACGTACCAAAGTCGGCATTTTAACTTTACCGCTAAGCATCCACGAAAGGGCTCCTACATTGGAGAAAATCCCACCAAAAATTGCCCACATACCATTTTTATGATTTAGGAAATTTTGGAAAACATTGGGTGAAAGTAAATTACCAAAGAATTTTTTAAAAGCTTTGATCGTATGAGTTAAATGATCTTCAAAGCTAACAAAATTATCCTTATCTACAGATTTAGATAAAGAATTTGCCATATTGTAAGTTCCAGAAGCCGTTCCTCGAGCCAGATACGCATTATCCTGTCCAACCAAGCCCGCAATCAAAATATCATTAAAATATCCCATCGCAGATAAATAATTTCTGGAATAAATTCTTTCAATTACATTGATTACAGCTGTCGAAAGGAAAAAAGCTCTGGTAGAAAGTGAACCCAAAGTTTGCGCAAGTTTTTTACTATGTTCATTGAAATTCATCAATGAAGCAAGCAAAGAGCTAGTATTGCCCAAAACATTTACCCAAATCATTAGACCAGGAAAAACATCTCGCACCATTTTGTTATTAATAAAAGCCTCTATATAGTTATCTTTGGAATCATCGACTTTAATAGGTTTATCTATTTGATTAATCTCTTCTTCAAAAGGATTTTGCACTTGAGGAGTTTTTTGCATAATCGCATGAGCTTCTTCTCTGAGCTCAACAGGAATCTTCTTATTCAAAGCAGCGGTATCCGGCGCGCCAGAAAACCTTGGCGGCAAATCCAATAAACTATCTTGCTTAGTATTAAGCGTATTTATCATTTACGTAATAGCAAGGCCTAAATGTCGGAAACATCTAGAACTTACTTTGTTTTTCTGATTTCGTATCACTCATAACAAATGAGTAAATATGATTTTACACTATAAAGTTAATGCGGGTTAACCCAATCTTTAGCAAACAATTGCTTTTCATAAAGACAATGTGTATTATTTGATATGTGATCCGTAATGACACACATTCAAACGGCAGATTAAGCCGAACCAATTTTTTGCCCCAGCAAACTAGACCATTACTTCAACATCCAACTAAAGCATCCAGAGATCGAGTTAAATCACCACAAGAACTATTGCACCAAAAAGAAAAATCTCAAGCTGCAGAGTCTAAACCAAATATCGAAACTTCTGATACTAAATGGATTAAGCATTTGTGTGAGCACTATAAAATCCAGCCTAGATTTACAGTACCAAAACAAGTCCAGCGTTTTAGTGCACCAGATTATTACGCTGCAATCTCAATAAATAATCATTTTAGGAAAGCTTTTAATGAGATGATCGATTACTATGAAAGTCACGAAAAAACTTTTTCTCCTGAACAAAAATTAGAACTCAGTAAATTATATAAACTTGGATTTATCAAGCCATTTAAAAATGGGGCTGCCATTGCATTTTCAAACTATTTAGCTAAGTTAGATAAATATTACATTCAAACAGGTAAGGCTTTAAAACCCTCTGACCGACAAGCTTTGCTTGAAGCATATTACATCTGGGGTAATTTAGAAGTCAATCCTGGTTTAGAGACAGCAGTTCATTATTTACGGACACAAGATTTTCAACTGCCAGAAATACTTACAGAAGATAGATCCAAAGATTCAACCAAACTATATAATCAAAGCAGTTTTAGAAGAAGAAATAACAATAGAAAATCAAGAGAAATGCCTCTTATTGAATTAGTTCCAACTGTTAGACCATCTAGGTTTAGAACTAAGGTAATTAAGGATAAAGATGGTAAACCCGTTCTTATTAACAGAACTCCACGAGTAGACGGTCGCAAAAAAATAATTCAAGCAGAAATTGATTCAAAAAAACGTTTACGATTTATAAGAGAAGAATTGCAAAAACATGAAACCCAAGTCATAAAGCCATCTAATCCAGAAACTATCACTTTAAGTTTTGATAAAGCGAAACAATACGTCACTGACTATTACAATAGTTTTATGAATTTAGGTATAAGCAATGAATCTTTAAATGGTTTTTTGAATGGTATAGATCCAGGTCCCATTGAAAGTAAGTTTGAAGAGAAAGATTTATTAAAAGAGTTTTCAAATAAACTAAGAATTTTCAGATATCTATATGAACTTAAGAGGTCAATGTTAATTTTCTTTATAAATGATTTGGGTAAAGTTAAATCTAAGAAATCTCTTCCTGTATTAGAACGAGCATTGGGAGATATTTTAGCTAATCCTGATAATTTAACAAAAAGACAAAAGGAATTTCTTATTCTTTGTGAACATTTGTTGATTGAGTCTTAGCTCAATATGTTAAAATTGAGTTTCATGAACAACACTATGACTGAAGAGAAATTTGCCCTAGAAATCCCTAAAATCCTTAAGGGTAAAAAAGCCCTGGTTTCAGGTGTAGCGAATAAAAGAAGTATTGCCTGGGGAATCGCACAAGCATTACATTTGGCTGGAGCAGAAGTGATTTTTAGTTATCAAAGTGAAAGACTTAAACCAGAAGTAGAAAAAACTTTAGAAGGTGTCATCGAGAATGCCACTTTAGTAGAACTTGATGTAAGCAATGATGAAAGTCTTGATAAAGCTTTTGAGACTGTTGCATTTACTTCTTCATTATTGAATCCTGTTGAAAATTTGTCAGGATATTCAACTG
>CAYQSL010000033.1:0-11887 GCA_964420165.1 uncultured Gammaproteobacteria bacterium
AATTTATAGATCGAAAGATGCAAAACTTTTAACCCTCAATGATAATTGGCAATTTTCATCAGTAAAACCAAGCGATTTTATTGATGATGGCATTAAGCCAATATTTGAAGTTATTACTAGGACTGGACGTTTAATTAAGACAACCCTGACCCATCCTTATCTAACCATTAATGGTTGGAAGAAACTTGAAGAAATCCAAACTGGGACCAAGATTGCAGTTCCGAGAATCATCAATATCTTTGGACAAGAAAAAATTAGAGACTGTGAAGTAAAACTTCTAGGGTATTTAATTGGTGATGGCTGTTTAACTAAAAGTTCAACTGGATTTACCAATAACAGTCTTGAGATTCAAGAGGACTTTATTAATGCAGTCAGTGAATTTTGCCCATCATTAAAAACCAAACAAACAAATGATGTCTCAAGGGCAGATTCATTTAGGGTTTCAAAGGATCAGGAATTTATTGTAGAAGAGAGAATAATTTTTGCTCAAAGATTCAAACAAATTGTTAACGATAGAAATATTTCTTACAGGGAAATAGCTCTGCAGCTCAATGTCAGCCCAGCTTTAGTCACACTCTGGCATCAAGGCGAAGTAGCACCTGACGAGCAATGCTTCTCTAAACTTTGTGAGTTACTTAATATTAGTGAAACTGAACTTGCTCCAAAAGGGCTTAAAGCAATTAGCCATAACCAAGTGTCATCGTTAGCATCTTGGCTCGAGGAATTAAAATTACAGGGTAAAAATTCTCATCAAAAAATAACTCCAGAGATTGTTTTTAAACTAAAGAAAGAGCAAATAGCTTTATTCATAAATCGCTTATTTGCTACTGATGGGTGGGCGACTGTATTAAGCTCAAGCCAAGCTCAATTAGGCTATGCTAGTGTCTCTGAAAAATTAATTAGGCAAGTTCAGCATCTTTTACTTAGATTCGGAATAATCAGCTCTATTCGTCAAAAATCTGTAAAGTATTTGGGTTCAAATCGTCTTTCTTGGCAATTAAATATTACTGACCAAGAATCCATTAAAACTTTTATTGATGAAATAGGAATTTTTGGCAAAGAAGATGCTGTTTCTAAAGTTAGAGAAACAATTGAAAATAAAAAATCTCACACAAATAAAGATTTAGTTCCTTTAGAAATTTGGCAAACAATTGAAAAAGTAAAAGGCAATGAATCATGGGCTTCACTTGCTTCTAGAGCAGGTTTCACATCTACAAGTAATATTCACCCTCATAAAAGAGCTCTATCTCGTAAACGTTTAACTGCAATAGCAAAGGCACTTGACTATCAAGAGCTTAAAGATATAGCAAGTAGTGATGTTTATTGGGATGAAATTGTTTCTATCAAACATACAGGCTTTGATCAAGTTTATGATCTAACAATCCCAGATACTCATAACTTTGTAGCAAATGATATTTGTGTTCACAATACCTCTCTTGCTTTGAACATGGCAGAGAATATTGCCGTAAATTACAAACATCCAGTAGCAATTTTTAGTTTAGAGATGTCGAAAGAACAATTAGTCCAAAGATTGCTTTGCAGTAGAGCAGAAGTAGATAGTACTAGAGTTAGATCAGGACAATTACTTGCTGAAGATTGGGCGAAACTAGGGAAAGCTATGAGTGAACTCGGCGAAGCGCCTCTCTACATCGATGATTCAGCAGGCGTAACTATAATGGAACTTAGAGGTAAGTGCCGTAGGTTACAGGCGCAAACCGGTGGCAAACTTGGTTTGATTGTAATCGACTATTTGCAGCTTATTGAAGGTAGATCTAATGACACTCGTATAAATCAGATTTCTGAAATATCTCGTGGACTTAAATTACTTGCACGTGAACTCGAAGTACCGGTGATCGCCCTATCTCAGTTATCAAGAGCCGTTGAAAGCAGGCAAGACAAACGACCGATGCTCTCTGACTTACGTGAATCAGGATCTATTGAGCAAGATTCGGATATAGTAATGTTTATTTACAGAGACGAATATTATAATCCTGAGAATACTGAAAGACCAGGAATAGCAGATATCATTATTGCGAAACAACGTTCAGGACCAGTGGGGGTTATCGAGCTTTTATTCCAAAACAATATTACAAAATTCAAAAACCCAATGAAAGGTGTCTAAAAATTATTTCCTTAATAGCCTATTAATAAAACCAGGGATAGTCGGAGAAGTAAAGAAGAGAAAGTTAATTTTTCAGCACTTCAGTTCCCCCTTCTAAGTGACGATTACATTAAATAGGTTAGTGGTCTTTGGTGGGAAAAAAATTATTATATCTTGCATTTGTTTTAAGTTTAGTTCTTGCTAAACAGGTTTCGGCAAGTTCTATAGAGAAGAAATACGAAGCTATTAACCCTATTAGTGGTTCTGTAGAGAGCCCAAAACTTTATGTGCTTAAAGCAGATAAAGTTTTAACCGAAGATGAAAAACAAGCACAACTAAGAATACACCTCAATGCTTCAAACCTTTTACAAAGTGGCTCTTACCCTCAAAGTATTAAAGTAGATTTATATAAACTGCACCCTGGTACTAACGACAAAAAACAAATCAGCATAACCACCAAAACAATTACTAGCGCAAAAGATGCCAGTAGTCTGGGTTTAGTATTACCATTAGACATTCTTGCTGAAAGCAATGATATCTACTTGGACTTATACAACACAAGTGGCTTTAAGATAGCTACCTACAAAACATTTATCCAAGTGAGCTCTACTCCGATATCTCAAGAGACAGCTTTAGCTAATGCAAATTGCAGTAATACTGAGTTTGGGGAATGCCAATTAAATTATCTTCTGAATAATATAAAGTTTGAAGTAAGCCCAAGAACTTCTTTATCAACTTTAGTAAAAAAACAATTCAATGGGACTTATACAGTTTCAATGCCTGCCTTTAGTAGCAAGAAAGGTAAAACTGGTGGTCAAATTCAAATACCTAATCAGGGTAATATTCAAGGACTAATTGATAGTTCAGTAATTAATTTCATTGATGAAAATGAAATATCACAAGCAAGCTTAGCTTGGAATACCTTGAGATCTAAAATAGAACTAAGCTTCACAAATCAATCACAAAGTGCTTTTGCAATTGATCCTCAAGGCAGAGTTAATATTGGTACACAAGAGAACGACGCTTACTTGAGTGTTAAAGGTAGTGATGGAGAAAACGCCAGTTTAAAAATCAATCCTGGAACACTCACAACTACACCAATAAACGGTGCGCTTGAATATGATGGTACAAAACTATACTTCACTACTAGTGGGAACAGAACAGAACTTGGAGCAAGAGGACCTCAAGGTCCAATGGGACCTAGCGGACCTCCAGGACTTCAAGGACCCGCAGGAACAGGTCTTAGTGCTGGTTCTATGGCTTCAAATTTAATACTCAACGGTACAACTTTATTTAATTCAAATAGCATCGCACAATTCAATGGAGAAATTGTTATTCCTTCTGGTGCTTCAGCAGGATTGATTCTAACTTCTGATGGCAATGGTAAAGCTTCATGGCAAGCTGCAGGTGGACCTGGCGGTGGCGGTGATGCAGCAACTTTTGATTCACTTGATTCAGTATCTTTCTTAAGATCAGATACTACAGACAATTTCAGTTCTGGTGTTTTGATTTTCAATTCAGGAACTAGATTAGATGTAAATGGTGATCTTTCCATTGCTGATACCAACATCTCTCTAGATGGAGCATCTACAACTTTTACTCAAACTACTGGTCCTATTAATATGAAGCCAGTAACTGGACTTGGTATCCATAAAGCAGTTCCTAGAACTATGCTTGATGTAAATGGAACCATCACTGCAACTACCTTAAATGGTATAACTGCTAATTTTACAAATCTCAATGCCACTAACATCATTGGCTCAGGTTCATTAATAACTGGACTGAATGGCTCTTATATCACTCACGGAATTGTTTCGCCTGTTTACGGGGGTAGCGGCGTATCCAATACTGGAACTATAACTGTTGGTGCTAACAATATTGCATTCACCGGTGCTAACACAACTTTTACTGCTACAGGTATAACTTCAATAACCTTACCTACAAGCGGCACACTAAGTACACTTGCAGGAAGCGAAGTTCTAACTAATAAAACTTTAGTTAGTCCTCTTTTCAATGGCACTGCTTTTGTAAGAGCTGGTCATACATTAAAAGTAAACGGTACTTTATTAATTCCTACTAGCGCAGCTGCTGGTTACGTTTTAACTTCAGATGCTAATGGTGAAGCTTCTTGGCAAGCAAGCGCTGGTGGTGCTGGCGGACTTCTTGCAGCTAACAATTTAAATGATTTAACTAACGTTGCTACGGCTAGAACTAACTTAGGACTTGCAATCGGAACTAACGTTCAAGCTCACAGTGCGAATCTAGATTTACTTGCTGCTAAAGCTGTTCCTTCTGGAACTCTAGTAGGTACTAGTGATACTCAAACTCTTACTAACAAAACTTTAACTAGCCCAATATTGACTACAGCTGTATTTTCTGGTGTTGCAACTTTCAATGCTGGTTCTAGATTACAAGCTCCTATTATGAATGGTACTTCGTTGTTTAGAAACAATAGCATTGCACAATTTAATGGTGAAATTTTAATTCCTGCTAATGCAAGTGCTGGCTATGTTTTAACTTCAGATGCTAATGGTGAAGCTTCTTGGCAAGCAAGTGCTGGTGGTGGTGGCGGACTAGTTGCTGCTAATAATTTAAACGACCTTACTAACGTTGCAACAGCTAGAACCAACTTAGGACTTGCAATCGGCACTAATGTTCAAGCTCACAGTGCGAATTTAGATTTACTGGCTGCCAAAGCTGTTCCTTCTGGATCTATCATCGGTAGCAGTGATACTCAAACTCTTACTAATAAAACTTTAACTAGTCCAACATTAACAACTCCTATTTTCTCTGGTGTTGCAACATTCAATGCTGGTTCTAGATTACAGGCTCCTACAGTTAACGGTACTACTTTATTTAGAAACAACAGCACCGCACAATTCAATGGTGGAATTTTAATTCCAGCAAGTGCAAACTCTGGTTACATTCTAACTTCAGATGCTAGTGGTAATGCTACTTGGCAAGCTAATGCTGGTGGCAGCGGTAAACTTACAGCCTCTAGTAATTTAAGCGATGTAGCGAACGCTGCTACAGCTAGAACAAACTTAGGACTTGCAATCGGTACTAATGTTCAAGCTCATAGTGCAAACCTAGATCTACTTGCTCTTAAAGCAGTACCTTCTGGATCTATCATCGGTAGCAGTGATACTCAAACTCTTACTAATAAAACTTTAACTAGCCCGACTTTAACGGCTCCTACACTTTCTGGCATTACAACTTTTAATCCAGGTGCTGTACTTGAGTCACCGACTGTAAATGGTACTTTAGCTTCAGATGTCTATGTAAATAGTTCAATACCTACTAATACAAGTGGCGCAACTATTACGATCAACTGGAACTTAGGTAATATCCAGACTCTGACATTAAATCAAGTTGGTACCACAATTGAATTTACTAACCCTTCAGTAGGTTATGGACGTTTCACAACTTTCGTTAAACAAGATGCTACAGGCTCAAGAACAGTAACAACTTGGGACACAGACATCAGATGGCCAGGTGGCTCAGCTCCAGTGCTTTCTACAGCAGCAAATGCAGTAGATATCATTAGCTGTATTTGGGATGGAGTTAACTACTATTGCCAGATTGGTCTAGACTTCGATTAAAGCCTATATCTAGGAGCTTTTCAAGCAATTCCGAAAAGCTATTATCTAAACTCCTAATTTTAATATTATTTATATTTCAGACTATTCATTTCTTAATGGAATTGCGGTATTTTTGGTAGATACTACCAGTGATTGACAAGCCATTATTTTTAAAACTAGAAGAAATTGAGCAAAATTATAAATCTCAACAAGAAAAATTAGTAGATCCAGCTTTATTGCAAAATCAAACTGAATATCAAAAACTTACCAAAACACTAAAAAAATTATCAAAGACTGTTGATAAATTCACTAGCTATAAAAACTATTTAAAACAAATTGATGAATCCAGAGAAATCATCAAGGAAGATAGTGACCCTGAACTTACAGAAATAGCTCGCGCAGAATTACAAGAAGCAGAAGCACAAATCCCTTTACTTGCTCAGGAACTTAGACTACATCTACTTCCTAAGGACCCAATGGATGACAAAGATATTATTGTCGAAATCCGCGCCGGTGCTGGTGGTGATGAAGCGGCAATTTTTGTAGGTGATCTTTATCGTATGTATGCAAGATATTGCGATAAACTTGGCTGGCAACATAAAATTATCGACACTAATGATTCTGAACATGGTGGTTACAAAGAGATGGTCTTTGAAATCAAGGGTGATGAAGTTTACAGTAAATTTAAATATGAATCTGGAGTACATCGCGTACAAAGAGTCCCTGAAACTGAATCACAGGGCAGAGTTCACACTAGTACAGTTACTGTTGCGGTACTTGCCGAAGCAGATGATGTTGAAATTGAAATCAAACCAGAAGATGTTACCTTCACTGCATGTAGAGCAGGCGGCGCTGGTGGGCAGAATGTAAATAAGGTAGAAACTGCTGTACGTATCGAGCATAAACCAAGTGGAATAGTGGTACAGTGCAGAGAAGAAAGATCTCAGTTACAAAATAGAGAAAGAGCAATGAAAATGCTTAAAGCTAAACTCTACGAAGTTGAACGCCAAAAACTAGATCAAGAATTACGCAGCCAACGTAAAAGCCAAGTTGGCACTGGTGGGCGTGAAGAAAAAATTAGAACTTACAATTACAAAGATGACCGTGTATCAGAACATCGCATTAATCAAAATTTTCCTTTAGCTAGAGTACTTGAAGGCGGCTTGGATGCGCTCATGGATGCATTAATCGCTTATGACCAGAAGCTAAAACTAGAAGAACTTGCTGATAGCATATGACAAAAGAGTCAGATCAATTCGAAAAAGAGCTTGAGGATTTCTTCCAAGATAGAGCTCTGCTGCGCACTGCAAGCGTCTCTGATCCCACTAAAAAAATCGTCAAACAAACTCGCAATGAAGATGAGAAAATTACTTTCTTAGAAAGCCAACAGACAAGACCTGTTGCGAAAGCTGGGCTTGAGCAAAAACAGGTCACTCAAAAAGATCTAAAACCACAGGTTTTAGCAGGGTCATGCGAAGGGGATTTATCCCCCTTCCGTCATGACCCTAATATGTCTGGCTGTTGCATGACTGGGTGTCATGATTGTCCTTGGGGCTTCCAAGCTTAGCTACCAGCCCATTATTCTTAGCAATCTCAGCATAGTAGTTATAACTAGCCTTAGGCGTGCGGGCAAAGCTCTGATGATCTACATTTACCAAACCAAATCTAGGAGCCATTCCTAAAGCCCACTCAAAGTTATCAAGTAAACTCCAATAGAAATATCCTTTCACATTGGCATTTTCGGCAATAGCTTTATGCACTGCTATCAAATGTTCATTGATAAATTTAATTCTATAACTGTCATTCAAATCATTACTGTAATCAAGATTCTGCGACGTGAATGATTCTTGCTGAGCGTAACTACCAGGCTTGCCATCTACATGGCAATAACCATTTTCAGTAATAAAGATCGGTTTGCCGCCTAGAACTCTTTGGAGTTTTTTATCAGTAAGAACTTTATATAAACCTTGTGGGTAAATTTCCCAATTCAAACTATTAACCTTGATCTTGTCATTGGCTTTAGTTAAATCCTGAAGCTCACCCCAGAGAACACTCTCAGAGCTTGGATTTGCAGGATCTTTAGCATTAAAGCTAAGCTTGTAACTAAATCTAGTGTAGTAATTTACACCAAGAAAATCTAAGGCATCTAATTCTAGACAAGATTCCAAGAAAGCAAAATTATGCATTTGATTTCTAATTATGTTTGGTAGGAGATCCAAGGACTTCCATTTTTCGCCAGCATAATTACTTTGCATTTTCTGTAAGACTTCATCGTAAGCTTCAAAGGAATAAAAATTCTGTGCAAAACCTACTTGTGAATTAGGATAGGCAGTTTTGATTTCTTTATAAGCTACTTGGTGAGCAAGGACCATGCCTTGATATGCTCTGAAATATTTATTATAGTCATTAGTAAATCCAGGAGGCCAGATACCTGATTCATAACCAAAGCCTAGAAATATATTCGGCTCATTATGCGTCATCCAATATTTGATCTTGCTACCAAATCTACTAACTAAGAATCTTGTAAAATTTGCAAACTCATATGCTGTCTGGGGATTTTCCCAGCCACCTTGCTTAGCAAGCCAGTTTGGAATAGTGAAGTGAGTGATAGTTGCAAAGGGTTCTATTTTGTTTGATTTAACTAATTGATCAAGAAGGTCTTCATAAAATTTAGCTGTGTTTTCATCAAACTCACCAGGACCGCGATGTAAACGTGCCCAATTAAAAGAGAATCTATAGGCATTGTTATTTAAACCTCTAACTAATTCTAGGTCTTCATGTAAATGTTGATAGTGCTCTACTGCTCTACCTTCATTTGTAGGTTTAAGAACTTTATCTTCTCTATCAATCCATTCAGACCAATCAGAGAGCTTAGCTAGGTATTCTTCTGGATGCCCTTCAATTTGAAAAGCAGCAGTTGCAGTTCCCCAGTAAAACTTATTTGGAAATTTGAGTATCGGTTGAGAACTCATCATTCCATTATAGGGCTAAAATCCGGGGTCGCACCCCCGCCCATTCGCCCAAGTTCAAAGTAATATCTTGCTATATGTTTTCTTTTACAAACTTGTTAATTAAATAAACAAGGTCGGATGCGACCTTGAGACCGGCTCCGTCAGGTTCATAACAGTTGCGCTGTATATTTTTTACTTCTTGCATGAAGGTTTGATCATTTAATCTTCCATCCATATAATCATTACAAAGATTTCTAAGATATTGGATTGCGACACTTTTATCAGATTCACGAATGAATACATCTGCCAAAAATTCATTGAAATCTTTGACCCTTTCTGCAAAATCATGGGTAGCTTCCAAATTTAAACGAAACTTAGGATCAAATTTTTGAATTAATTTTTCATATTCAGCAAGAACTTTTTTTACATATTCATGAACTGGAATTCCTTGCTTGGAAAATTGATATCTCCCTAAGTGCTCAGCAAATTTTGTAAAGGTACTTTGTCCTTCTTCATATGATCGCAACTGACGAGCAAATATAACAGACTCATTAGCATAGTCTTTTGCATCAAAATATCCTGTAATTTTTGGCATTTTTTGAGCGGCATTAGCTAATTGAGAGTTCCCATTTACTTTTTTTGTAACCAGCTCAGCAGCCTGCTCTAAATTGGATAATTCAGTACCAAAGAAATTTACTAAATCTGGAGTGTGATAAGTCGTTTGCTGGAAGACGGGCTTAAGTATAGTTAAAAGCTCGGCTTTAATTTCTGGAGGCTTCATCTCAGCAACAGAAGTTGGCATATTAATTAGAAAATCTTCCAATCTTTCTCTTAATGGGCTTGATTCAGGCAAAGCTTCAATCATTACTAGAAGTCCAGCAGCTATATCTTTATTGCCACTAGTAAATTTAGAAGTATTAATATCGATTTTCATTTTTCTAGTCTGATTTGCATTAGTAGTGTTTTGTCCTTCAAGAAATCTTCCCAAACTTGCTACAGATTGAGTCATTAAGGCAGTTGTATTAGCTTGAGTCGTAGCTTGATCAGTAAAAGATGTATTGGGTCTTGCTTCTAAAATTTCTACTGTAGATGCAGAAGCTTTTCCATTACCTTCATACTCAAATCCAACTCTTCTTGCTGCTGAATGTATTTGCTTCATTGCATCAGTTACTTCAAAATATCTTGTTAATTGTGCACCATAGTAAAGTTCATTCAGTTGCGCGGAGTCTAAGACTGCAAATAGTTCCTTGTATATTTGTTCTGCTTTTTCTAAATCTTCTTGATAAGCAGAATTAAATATATCTGCCAAAAGTTCTCTATTAGAATGGAGTTGGTCAACAACAGTAATAAAACTATTTTTCATACCATAGTTTGCAAGCAAATCAGCTGTAAGCTTCATGCGCACCAAGCCTGGCAATTTATATGATCCTCTGCCTGAACCCATTAACTCTTGGAATTCCCTCCAAAGTTTTATCCGTTGATGACTGGTAAATTCTTCTTCATTATGATTTCCCATCACTATGACTTGTGGCAATGTTTCAAGCAATCTAAAATTTTGATCCTTTACTCCAATCTCAGCTACCTTTCTAAGAGTATTAACCCTTTGAGTAAAAAATTCTTCTGCGGATGGATTATAAACCCCAGGCACAGAGAATAAATCACGAACCATCGCAAACAAAAGTCTTGGATTCACTGGTTCCCCAAAAAGTTTTTTAAGAGTACTCTTTTGAAATAAATTAGCTAAATCTTGATAGCTAGTTTTAGTTTCTAATTCTTCAATGTAAGCTTGAGCTTGTGGTCCACTTAGTAAATCAGAAGGACTTTGTAAATAATTCCAACGCTGGCTATATATAAAATTAGTGACAGCTTCTTCTCTTTCTCCTACTGGGCCTGAAGATCCAGTAGAAGCAATCCCAGTAGCTCCGCGCCCTCTTGATATACCTGAATTCGAATTATCTATACCCACAAGAAATGATTATACTATTATCTAAAATTAAGGCTAATGGGCGGGGGTGCGACCCTAAATTTTAGCCAGTTTGCTGTTTTTCACCCAGCCAACTCTATTTCCATAAGCTACTTCTGACCATTTCTTTTCTTTATGAACGATTCTGACTATTTGACCATCGAGTAATTCAAACAACTCTTTATCGTTTTCGTTATTACCAGAATAAGCTTTAACAGATGGCTCTATAACTACGCCATATTTTTGGATTTTTTGTTCAACACCAACAACGGCAGTAATAGATAAAGCAGTAATAAATATTATCGTTATGGCAAACTGCAGAGCATGATTTTTAGTAATAAGTTTTCTGAAAACAAAAAGTAAATTAAAAACAAAAAGCAAAATCAAAGCTTCAGAAAAATTCATTAGATTGTAAGTAATCAAAACTGGTTGCTTCAATTGAATCTCATCTTCAATGATACGCAAGTTAGTACGAATCTCTCTATTACGCGGTAAAGCTTTCTTTGCCTGATAAAGAGCAGCAATGGCTTTACCATAGCTCTGAGTCTCATAGTAATCTATGCCTTGATTAGAAAGTAGATAAGGATTTTTTGAATCTTTCATTTAGCCCTTTTTCCTTTTCAGCTCTTTAGAGAGTAATTTAATTAAATTCAAAGCCTTAGTCTTGAGTTCAGTAAGTTTAGCTTCTGTAAGTTCACCTTCTCTAATCGAATAATTCAGCATATCAGTCTCACTAACAAACTCTTGAATTTTACTTTGCAAATCATTATCTACAATGTATTGTTCATTGCCTAGAAGCAAGTCTTTGACGGCTTTTGAGATCTCTGGAATATCAGTAGCAGTTTTAATACTTTTCACTGATTCACTAAACTCTCTTGCATATTCTTCACTTGGAGTCATTTCACTTTGTTTAATTTTGATCACAAGTAAAGTTATTGCATAAATTAAATTCAATAAGCCAATTATGATGAGCCAAATTACTTCATTGAATAATTTAGTTGAACGATATTTTTTGATTTGATTAGCACTGAATTGCAAAATAGTATCTGGCTCTTTATCATCAGCACCAGGTTTCTCAATTTCATCTACCTTCACATTCGGATCATAAGTAACTTTAAGATCAAACTCAGAATTGCCCTTCTCTTCATATCTACCAGTTCTTGGATTGAAAATTACTATAGGCTTAAGTGTAATTTTTAAATCGCCTTTAGCTTTAGTTGGGATCAAAGCATAATTAACATTGCCAGAAAAGTTCAAAGCAGTTGCCGAGAATTTTTCACCGACACTTTGT
>CAYQSL010000034.1:0-4389 GCA_964420165.1 uncultured Gammaproteobacteria bacterium
TAGTCACAGGTCATACAGGCTTTAAAGGCTCGTGGCTTTCAATGATGCTTCTAGAGCTAGGGGCAGAAGTAATTGGATATGCACTAGAACCTGAGACTGAGCCAAATCTTTTTACAGAACTTAAATTAGAGAAACAACTCAAAAATAATTTTGGTGATATTAGAGATTATGAAAAACTCTTAAACCTTATCAAAACCGAAAGACCAGAAATAATTTTCCACATGGCAGCTCAACCATTGGTGAGACGTTCTTACAGAGAGCCAGTTATAACCTATGAAACAAATGTCATGGGTACAGTAAATCTTTTGGAAGCATGCCGTATCAACAATTCCGTTAAAACCGTCATAAACATTACCACTGACAAGTGTTATGAAAACAAAGAATGGGTTTACAGTTATCGCGAAGTGGATAGACTTGGTGGCTATGATCCTTACAGTGCAAGTAAAGCTTGTGCTGAATTAGTAGCTTCATCTTACAGAAACTCTTTCTTTAATGCTAAAGATTATGGCAAAACTCACAATTTAGCTTTAGCTTCAGTCCGTGCTGGAAATGTAATTGGCGGAGGTGATTGGTCTGAAGATAGATTAGTACCAGATTGCATTAAAGCTCTTAGCCAGAACCAAAGTATTCAAATTCGCAATCCTAACTCTATTAGACCTTGGCAACATGTACTAGAGCCTCTTACAGGTTATTTAACGCTTGCTGCTCATCTGAGCGACCAGCCAATGGAATATGCCGAAGGCTGGAATTTTGGACCAAATGAAGATGCTGCTATTAATGTTGGAGATCTAAGCTCCAAATTGATTCAATGCTGGGGTTCAGGCTCAGTAAATATTGATAAAGGTCCACACCCACATGAAGCAAATTTTCTTAAATTAGATATTAGTAAAGCTGCGGCTAAATTAAACTTTAAGCCCTGCCTAAATATAGACGAAACACTGAGCATGACAGTGAATTGGTATAAAGCCTTCTACAATAATCCAGAAAAAATTTCTGATTTTACCAAAAACCAAATACAATGGTATTTGGAAAGACAATCAGAAAAATTATGTTCGAAAACACATTTAGAAATTTAATTAAAGAATTAGCTGGAGTATATTTCAAGTTATATAAATCAAAACAAAACAAAAAATATATCCCTGTATCTGGCAAGGTAGTTGACGGTGCTGAACTTAAAAATTTAATCGAGGCAAGCCTGGATCTTTGGTTAACCGCTGGAAGATTTAATGATGAGTTCGAAGAAAGATTAGCTAAGTTTCTTGGCATGAGATTTGCTAGTACCACTAACTCTGGATCATCAGCAAATTTACTTGCAATTAGTACTCTAACTTCAATCACTCTTGGAGACAGAGCTTTAAAACCAGGTGATGAAGTTATTACAGTTGCGGCAGGATTTCCAACTACGATAAATCCAATTATCCAAAACAATTTAGTTCCAGTTTTTGTAGATGTAGAACTAGGCACTAATAATATCGATGCAAGTCAAATTGAAAATGCAATTAGTCCTAAGACCAAAGCAATTTTCGTCGCACATACTTTAGGTAATGTTTTTGAACTTGATAAAATTCAAAGTCTTTGTAAAAAATATAATCTCTGGCTTGTCGAGGATAACTGCGATGCGCTTGGTTCCAAGTTTCTAGGGCAATACACAGGAACCTTTGGTGATATTTGTACTTTAAGTTTCTATCCTGCACACCATATTACTATGGGTGAAGGTGGAGCAGTTTTAACTAACAATCCATTACTTAAAAAAATCATTTGCTCATTTAGAGACTGGGGAAGAGATTGCTGGTGCCCACCTGGCAAAGACAATACTTGCAATAATCGTTTTGGATTTCAGCTTGGTACTTTACCTGAAGGCTATGATCACAAATATATCTACACTCACATTGGTTACAACCTCAAGATCTCTGATTTCCAAGCTGCATGCGGTCTTGCACAATTGGATAAACTTCAAGGTTTCATAGAGGCTCGTAAAGTAAATTTTGATTATTTACACAGTAAGTTTCAAGAATTTGCCGAGTACTTTGAACTACCAAGAGCTGTACAGGGAGCTGAACCGAGTTGGTTTGGTTTTCCACTCATCGTAAAGAAAACTGCACCTTTCACAAAGATCGAACTTACTAAATTTCTTGAAGATCAAGGTATTGGAACTAGGCAAATTTTTGCAGGAAACATACTTAGACAGCCAGCTTACCGCAGTTATAATTTCAAAATGAGAATCAAAGATTCTGAACTTCTTGATAGCAAAGATCTGCAAGACAAACACTATCAAATGCTGCCAAACTCTGATGTAATAATGAGCCAAGCCTTCTGGCTAGGACTCTGGCCAGGACTTAATACAAATGATCTAGATCGTATAGTGGAGTCTACAAGGGCTTTTATCTCACAAAGATCCCTCACTGCTTGTAGTGTTTAAGCGCTTAGACTTAAGGCTTTAGTTTCCAAAAGTGGAATAAAGTCCTAAGATCTTATGCAAAAAACTAAACTTGGGCTTACTAACGATTTAATCCTCACAGCAGGACCAGCAATCGACTACAGAGAAGTAGAATATGCTGCAGATGCTGCACAGAATGGTTGGAATCATCATCACAGCGATTATCTGAAAAGATTTGAAACAGATTTTAAAAAATATGTTGGCATAAGAAATGGTTTTGCTACATCAAGCTGCACTGGCGCTTTACATCTAGCTCTCAAAGCTAAAGGCATTGGTCCCGGCGATGAAGTAATAGTTCCAGAGACAAGCTGGATTGCAACTGCTGCTGCTGTTGTCTATGTAGGAGCGACTCCTGTATTTGCAGATATCGAAGCAGACACTTGGGTTTTAAATACTCGTGATCTTGAAAAGTATATTACTACAAAAACTAAAGCAGTAATTCCAGTTCATCTCTATGGGCAACCTGTGGATATGGAACCGCTTTGGGCGCTTGCTAGAAAATATAATTTGTTTATTCTCGAAGATGCTGCACCATCAATCGGTACCATGTACAAAGGCAAAAAAACAGGTAGCCTAGGACATGCTGCTGCATTTAGTTTCCAAGGAGCTAAAGCTGTAGTTACTGGTGAAGGTGGTTTCTTCTTAACCGATGATGATGAGTTAATGAAGAAAGCTTGGTTTATTAATGACCATGGTAGAGATCCATCTAAAGCTCTTTACAATCTTGAGATTGGTCACAAATATAAAATGTCAAATATCCAAGCAGCGATTGGTCTTGCACAAATGGATAAGATTGAAGATATAGTTGCACAGAAAAGACAAATCTTCTCTTGGTATCAAGAAAGACTATCTGACATAGAAGAATTTAGCTTAAACGTTGAAAAACCTGATACTAGAAATATTTATTGGATGAGTTCAATAGTGCTTAGTGAAAAGCTTTCATACACTAGAGATGAATTCATGAGAGAACTAAAATCAAGAAACATTGATTCCAGACCAATGTTCTATCCAATGAGTGGCTTCCCAATGTTTGAGAATCAATCGACTCGCAATCCTGTTGCATATTCAGTTCCACTTAGAGGAATTAATTTACCAAGTGGTCATGATAGAACTGAAGAAGAAATTGATTATGTTTGCTCACATATTCGTGACATGTTAGATAAAGGTGTTGGTAAGACTTCCGTAGCACAACCTAGTGGTTGGATGGCTCACAGAGATAAGGTTGAGAATTTCCTTAAAGATGTTAAAGATCCAACTAAGCTTGAAGAAAATACTATTGAGCTTCATGATAAAGGTAATCTTGTTGGATACTTAAAACCTGTTACTTATCTAAGTGCTGGTAGTACAGAACAAATTAAATTATTTGCTGAATGGAGAGAAAAAATCCAACAGTGGTTCCCTTCACAATTTAAAGTAACTGAAGAAGGAACGAAAAGATGGGTTGAGAATGGCATTCTAAACCTTAAAGACCGTGTTCTTTACTGGGTTCTAGATGCACAGAAAAAACCGATTGGACATGTTGGTTTATTCAGATTCAATCATCAAGACAGATATTGTGAATTAGACAATATTGTTCGTGGAGTAGAAAATACAAGCCCTGGCATTATGAAAGTTGCTTGCCAAGCACTTGTAGATCTTTGCAAAAATGAACTTAATCAAAAAGATATCTATCTTAGAGTTTTCTCTGACAATAGTAAAGCAGTCAAACTCTATGAAGGCATGGGTTTCAAAGAAATCCAAAGATCACCTTTACGTAAAATCGTAGAAGGTGAAACAGTTAAATGGCTTGATGTAATCAAAAGCCCTTATGAAGCTGTAGATAGATATTTCGTAACAATGAAATTAAACAAATGAACATGGTGGTTAAACAAGCGCAAAATACAATAAAAGAAATTCGTAAAACCAATAAAGATGTGACAATAATTGTTTTTTCTTCTTTAACCGTAAAAGGC
>CAYQSL010000034.1:4399-11637 GCA_964420165.1 uncultured Gammaproteobacteria bacterium
AGAAATTCGTAAATCCATTCTACAAATGGTTTACAAAGCTAAAACCTCTCATGTGGGTACGGCTTTTTCTATTGTGGAAATTCTCTATGCTCTTTATTTCCATGTAATGAATATTGATCCAGAGAATCCTAAGAAAAATAATAGAGATAGATTTCTTTTAAGTAAAGCTCATGGCAGTGCTGCTCTCTATGCAACCTTAGCTCATAAAGGATTTTTCCCTTTAGAGTATTTAGAGCAATATTGTACTAACGATGGCATACTACCAGGACATCTTGATAAGGATGCAGTTGCAGGAGTGGAAATTTCTGCAGGCTCACTTGGTCATGGCTTACCAATTGCAGTAGGCATGGCAATTGCTAGCAGAGCTGCACAAAATGCTAGTCAAACATATTGCATAGTTGGTGATGGTGAATGTAATGAAGGATCTATTTGGGAGGCTGCAATGCTTGCAGCGAGCTTGAAATTAGATAATCTAACTGTAATAGTTGACTTCAATAAGATTCAATCTTTCGGTAATACTGAAGACATTATCAATCAAGACAATATGGCTGAAAGATGGCAAGCATTTGGCTTCCAGGTTTATGAAGTTGAAGGACATAATGTTGCCAAATTAATCAAAACTTTCAAAGCTGAATTTAATGAAAAACCAAAAGCTATAATCGCTCACACCGTCAAAGGTAGTGGAGTAAGCTTCATGGAAAATAATCTTGCTTGGCATTATAAATCACCTAATGATCAAGAATTAGAACAAGCCATCAAGGAGATTGAGGAAAGCTAATGCGCAAAACCTTTATAGATAGTTTAATAGAATTAGCTAGAATCGATAAAAGAGTTTTTTTGGTTACGGCAGATATGGGCTATGGTGTCCTTGAGCCTTTCAGAGATGAATTTCCAGATAGATTTCTTAATACTGGAATTGCAGAACAAAACACCATTGGTGTGGCTGCGGGCTTAGCTTTATCTGGTTATATAGTTTATGCCTACAGCATAGTTCCCTTCATTACTATGAGATGCTACGAGCAAATCAGAGTTGATCTAGCTTATATGAACACCAAGGTAAGATTGATTGGTGTGGGTGCAGGCTTTGAATACGGCTCTGCAGGCGCTACTCATCATGCAATAGAAGACATCTCACTAATGAGATCTCTACCTAACATGACAGTATGCTGCCCTGGTGATAATTTAGAAGCAAAAGAAATTCTCGATCAAAGTTTGTTATTTCCTGGACCTATGTATATTCGCATCGGTAAAAACAAAGATGCTTTTTATCAAGACACTAATAATAAAATCACTATTGGCAAGGCTTCTGTAATAGAAGAAGGTCAGGATATAGCTTTGATCACGACTAGTAATATGCTAGGTACTGGTAAAAAACTCTGTGAAGATCTAAAATCTCAAGGACGCAAACCTTACCTTATTAGCATGCACACTGTAAAACCTTTAGATACAGGTGTAATTTTAGATCTAATCAATCGCGGTGTAGAAATCTATACACTCGAGGAGCACAACATTATAAATGGCTTAGGCAGTGCAGTTGCTGAAGTTATTGCTGAAAGCGGTAAAGCTGTAAAATTCAAACGTATCGGAATCCCTGATACTTTCTCACACTATATTGGTAATCAAGATTACCTTAGAGAGAAGTTTGAATTGAATAAACTACCTTTGTAATCGTCATTCTCAACCCAAAGGGTTGGGAATCCAGACTGGATCCCCGAATCGCTACGCGATCCGAGGATGACGAATCTTCCAAATATCCTCAAAAGCCTTCTCAAAATCCTTCACATAAAGCTCGATATTCATTCTAGAGTTTTCCATATCAGACCTAAGATTCTTACGATAGTTTTCTAGACGAGGTATGTCGTTTGCTAGTTTCACATATTCATCGATATAATCTTGGATATTAGTTACAACCAACTCTGGATGTCCAGTGGTTTTCAGCTTAGTAGCAGCCATTCGGCTTACCCAAATATTACCTTCGATGGTGATCAAAGGCACGCCCATCATACAGCTTTCAATTGTGCTAGTACCACCTGTATAAGGAAAGGTATCTAAAGCAATATCAAGTTCGTTATAAGTAGGCAGAAAGTCTTTTCTAAATTCATTAGATCTAATTTTTATACGATCTCTATTAATTCCATACTTCTCAAAGCTAAGCCAAACGAATTCTCGATTACACTCAGAGCTTAAAGTTTGCGAATCGAAGACCAAAACCGAATTTTCCACTCTTTGAAGAATCTGAGACCAGGTAGCTATAACGAGTTCAGAGACTTTATGAAAAGTATTCATACAGCCAAAGGTAATATATTTATTTCTATTATAAGGTAGTTCCATAGAAGCTTCTGGCATATTGAAAAGTGCTGCATGCGTGAAGACACCAGGGAATTTATAAACAGTTTCTGTAAAGAACTCTTGTTCACCTTCTTTCACCACAGTATTATCAGCAAAAAGGAAATCTATTTGTGGTATTCCTAAAGTTCCAGGATAGCCTAAATGCGCCACTTGCACTGGTGCTGGCTTTAATTTAAAGATGCCTAAACGCTCACCAAAAGTATATCCAGAAAGATCTACAAGAATATCTATTTCATCTTCATAAATCATATCTGCGGCAGTATGATCATCTATCTTTAATATCGAAGTAAATTTCGCAGTAGCATTTTGTAAACGTTCAGTCACAGCATCATAACTCTTAGAACTGTAATAAAGAAAAACTTCAAACTTAGATTTATCAAGTCTCTCAAGTACACTAACTAAGTAAAGACCGACAGGATGTGATTTATAATCTCCTGAGACAAAGCCAATCCTATAGCGAGTTTTAGCCGTAGGCCTAGAAGAGAAATCATACTCTCTTCTCACTTCAACTTTAGAAAGCATTGTATCGTAATAAGCAACAGCCATTCTTTGCAAATCAGCAAGTGTGCTTTCAGGATTTTTATGACTAATAAGTATGGGACTGGTAAAGTATTCAGGCTTACCACTATATTGATATGCTAAATCAAAATACTCTTTAGCTAAATGCCAGAGACCAATGTCATTGTATGCACAGGCAAGACTCGCATATATTTCAGGATTGTCTTTTATCGTCTCTAAGGCTTTTTTGAAATAATCAATTGCCGCATACTGCTGGCAGTCTTTAACAAGAATGCGAGCAAGATTATAATAAGCTAAACCAAAATTTTCATCAATTCTTATAGCTTTTTTACAAAGTTCAATAGCTTTAGAATATTGCTCTTCCCCTTCACAAGCCAAAGCCAAGAGGAAAATTATCATCGTATCCTTGCTTGAATAACGTAATGACTTCTCGAAGCAGATAATTGCTTCTTTAAATTTTTTTTGCCTTAAATAAACCTGACCAAGTAAATTCTGTATATTAATTTGACTAGGATGTTTTTTCTGCAGATTACTTAATACTGAACTTGCCTCATCAAGATTGGCAACAGCAATTAATTGCTGGGCTTTTTTCAGTTCTAAATCTAAACTCACTTATTCATTATTCCCTCCAGGACTCTGTGATTTTAGATATCAAGCTCAGTAAAAAAACCTAGGTTACTGAGTAATCGCTGCAAGGGAATGAAGTGAGAGTATGTCCATTTCAGTACGATATATTTATTCTGCTTGCGTAGTAATCACTACACCTGATTTAAAGATTCTCTGCGATCCTTGGTTTACAGATGGTATTTTTGATGGAAGCTGGTATAGCTTTCCTAGGCTAAATGACCCACTTACAAAAATCGGAGATGTAGACTATATCTACATTTCACACATTCATCCAGATCATTATGATGCAGAAACCCTAAAAGCTTACCAAGAGAAATATGGCAAGAAAAAATTACTAATTGGAAATTTTCCTTGTAACTATCTTCTCAAAAAAATTCAAAATGATGGTTTCGATGTAGAAGTTATTGAAGCAAAACAAATCAAAGACACAGCTTTACACATATTTCCAAACGACACTGGTAGTATCAATGATATTGATACAGCTCTAATTATTCAATACAAAGACTCCTCTGTAGTTAACATGAATGACTGTGTTTACAACCCTGACCATGTAAGCAAGATCAAAGCATTAGTACCGAACCCAGACATAGCATTACTTGCATACACAGGCGCTAGCGCTTATCCTCAAACTTTTTATCCTCAAGGTACAACACTAGATGCGAAAGCTCACGAGCGCAAAAATATCTATTTAGAAAGATATAAAAAGATGAATGCACATTTAGGTGCCAAAGTTAATTTACCTTTTGCTGGACAGTACATGCTTGGCGGTAAATTAAATGATATGAACTTCTCTCGAGGAGTAGCTGATGCTGTAGAAGTAACTGAATTTGATCCAAAAGCAATCATCATGGCAGATGGGGGCGATGCTGAAATATCCACGGATACATTAACAGCAAGCCGCAAAAGAACAGTAAAATTTTCAATGGAAGAATACAAGCAAAGAATTGATGAAATCAAAAACCAACCTTTAGCTTATGAAACTTTTACAAATATTCCAGAAGAAGATATTCCTTTCTCGCGTTTAATTCGTACTGCTTACCAAAAAGCACTTGCAAAGAGTGAAGCAGACTTTGATTACTATTTCTGTATTAAGCTTAGCGATGGCTTTCATGTGCTTAATGCCAATAGCAACAAACAGGAATATCACATTGAACAAGATGTTTCTAAGCTAAGTCCACGCAGCGAAATTTACATTGATTATAGATATCTCTTTGGTTTACTTACAGGAGTCTTTCATTGGAACAATGCCTATGTAGGAAGCATGTATATGACTCGCAGAGAGCCAGATCAGTACTTCAAAGAAGTACAAGATTTTCTAAACTTTCTTTCAGTGCTTTAATAGAAGGATGATCATTCTTGCCTCAGGTTCACTCACACGCAAAGCAATGCTCGAAAGAGTAGATTTAGATTTTACTGTAGTTAGTCCTTTAGTAGATGAAGACGAGCTCAAATTAAAATTCAAAGATCTAAATGTCTATGAGCTCGGCTTGGAACTTGCCAAAGCTAAAGCCCTCTCAGTAAGCTCACTTCATAAGGATGCTTATATTATTGGAGCCGATCAAATTTGTTTACTTGGCAAACATGTCTTTGATAAACCTGGTGATTTTGAAAACTCATTTAAACAACTCAAGGAGCTAGCAAATAAAGAGCATGAGCAAATCTGCTCTGCATGCATTGCTCATGACGGTAAAGTCATTTGGCAATCTCAAGAGAGCGCATTCCTACAAATGCGTAATCTAACAGATACTGAGATCAAAGCTTATATAGATATAGAAAAACCTTTTAATGCCTGCGGTAGTTTTATGTTTGAGAAGCATGGCAAACATTTATTTGCCAAAGTCAAAGGTAGTGAGGATATAATCCTGGGACTACCGGTAGTTGAGATCTTGAATGAGTTTTATGAACTAGAAGTTCTTAACTTAAATAAAATGTGAGCCTGTTCAAAAAGCTCCCAGATGCCGTCATCCTCGGATCACGTAGTGATTCGGGGATCCAGTTTGCCAGGAATCTTTAGTGACTGGGTCCCCAGCCCTTTTAGGGCTGAGGATGACGCGAGCGTAACAACGCAGATGGGACTTTTTGGAAGGCTCAAGCTTTCATCCACTCTACACATTTTTCCACGTGTACCTTAAAAGCCTCAGGATGAGCATGGAATCTACGACCATGTCCCGGTAAAAGCCACCACCAATAGTATTCGATAAGCTTTTCCATTGATTCGATTTGCTTGGACCAAGAGTACCAGCAATGATCCTTAAAAGCCACTAACTGATTGCGTTTAGCAGAGTAAGCCAAATGATCACCTGTAAATAAAAATTTCTTTTGATAATTTAAAACCATATGTCCTTTAGTATGTCCAGGTACATGTATCATCACTAGCTCATCAGCAGCATCGTCTATCTTGCTATGAAAATCATGTTCTACAATAATTTCTGCATCAGGAATTGCATCTGCATCTCCACGATGAATAATGCGCTTAGCTCCGAAATGATCATGATATTTCTGGTGATCCGCAATATCATCTTGATGAGTAAAGAACATATACTTCACTCCACCAAGAGCTTCAAGCTGCTTCACTAGTGGCATTGTAAAACGCGGACTATCAATCAAAACATTACCAGCATCGCGTTTAATAAAGTAACTAGAGGCAGCAAAAGATTTCTCAGAATGATAGCCACAATGATAAACATTGTCTTCAATTAAGATCGGAAAAGTTTTTTGCACTTCTGCAATATCAATCTCACTACCTAAATAGCCAATCGAAGCTGTCGGACAAGAGATCAAGGCTTGCATCGCTTGTAGAGACTGGGGTTCACCTAGAGGTTGCTTATATACTGCCGATTGCTCGCCGGCTCTAGTAAACACATCAGGCGCCATCCATCTGCAAGTATCACAATCAATGCAAGAACTATCGACAAAGAAATCCCCAGCTATGTTTTCTGCACGGCGTTTAGAGGTTTGAGCCATCGATCCTCTTCGCAATCACTAAACCACCAAGCAACCATGAAATAATACAATCCAGGATACCTACTAAACTATAATCAGGCGCAAAGCCCCAATAGTTCCAGTTTGCACCATAGCTATTGATACCGATAATAAAACCTAAGAAGGTAATTAGAAAAACTTTAGTCGAATAACCAAGATCCACCATTTTGGAAATCAAGATAGATATAAAAGTCGCTGTCAGTATTTGAATCAATAAACCGATTAACATACTTTGCGCCATGCCTATATGCCTAGGTACATAAGCAATAAAAATATGCGGTTCAGTTGGAGTCGCAGGCTTACATTCATCAGGCAAGCGATAAATTTTTGATGAAGTCGGTTGAGCATTTTTCATCATTACCTGAGTAACTTCCTCTACATTGACGACTTTATTCAAAGTGTTTTGATGCCAGGGTAAAACCATCCATGAAAGTGCACTCCAAGCAAAGACCAAAATGCCTGCAAACAAGCCAGTTAGAATAATTTTTTTCATAATGAGGAGTTCCTTGAAGGTAATTATAGCTTTAAGGTAAAACAGCCCAGTTTTTCCTTTCTTTGGTGATGAGCCCTAGTCAGTTTTTTAATAGTGGTGGTGGGGAAAAGATTTGAACTCTCGACCGCCTGATTACAAGTCAGATGCTCTACCAACTGAGCTACCCCAGCACGGGGTTTGTTTTTTTGAAAAGCATCGGAATAGTCAGATGATCTCTTTTCATTTTGGTGCCTCACGCGAAGCCTTTAAAATATTACCAAAAAGAATT
>CAYQSL010000035.1:0-3327 GCA_964420165.1 uncultured Gammaproteobacteria bacterium
GGCAAAAATTAAAGGACCAAAATATGTCAAATACTGTTGATCAGCCTCAAGTAAATTTAACTAGCAATAATATTGGTAGTGGCAATGATGCTCGCATGAGCCAAAAAAGCACACTGGCTGATATCGAAAGGCAACAACAGGAAGCTATGCTAACAGCCTCAGCTGCAAAACAAAAACAACAAACATATACTGCAATTGCACAATACAACAGCAGCGGAGCAGAACAGGAAAAAATTCAAGGTAAAAATTTAGTTCAATCAGGACATGCAAAAGAAGGCATGGGCTTTGGTATGATGGGCATGGGTCACGTGATGATGGCGATGGGCATGGCAATTCCTGGTGCTCAAGCTATGATTTCTTCTGGTGTGACCATGATAGGACAAGGGCTACAACAAGTAGTCATGGGCAAGGTAGACGTATCCCAAGGTAACCAAGCTCTAGCAAGAGCTCAAGAGAAATTAGAGAAAGCAACACAAAACAATATTTTAAGTACGCAAGAGGGCAATACTGTTAAAAAAGAAATTAGTAGATCTCAACTATTTGAGATGAAAAGAGCATTACTTGAGGACATGACTCAAGAAATCAAACCAATGCTCGACAAGATGGGTGTTGATACCAAAGATATGTCTGAAGATCAGCTTGGACAGTGGTTCGATAAAATGTTTGAAGATGGTGCTAAGACTGCAGCCAATGGCGGTGTCTTAGAAACGAATCTACAAGATATAGAAGGACAACCAATGTTTAAAGATGGTAAAGGCAAAGACCTTACCGGAACATTTTTCTTTATTCAAGATGAAGCTGGGGATTTCTTTCAAGTCGAATCAACTCTCGACGAAGAAGGCAATCCAGTAGCAGACTCTAACGGTAAACCTATATTAGATCCAAACAAAGCTACCAAAGTTGAAGATCCCGCTTTAACTAACTATCTTAAAATGCAATTTATGTTTGCGGATAGTGCTACATCAATGGCAGAACAAATGGGCATATCTCCTGAAGATTTTGCTCAACTCGCTATGAAAGTTAATTTAACGGATATTAAAAACGGCACTACACCTGGTCCTCTAAAAGTAACTAATGAAGGTGGGAAAATTTACTTACAACAATGGGATTGGGAAAATGAAGTGCCAATTGGTCCTAAGACACCAATGGATGAAATCTCTGGCGGAGATTTTGATCGTGGCGACATGGAGTCATACAAACGCGGAATGGATCGTAGTAAAAATGCTCTTGAAGCTCTAGGATTACAATCCGGTGGAACGATTTTCAATTACGTCAACGCCTCAGAAGAACTAGGCTACAAGCCTGGTGGCGGTGGCAGTGGTGATTCTATCAATTACTTAATGGGTCTTGGACAAGATAGCGATGCGTTTAAAAAATTCGCGGGAATTAGTACTGTTCTAGATTCTTCTTCTGGAGATGATACGCCTGACGGCTCAGCATAAGAGAATCGTCATCCTCAGCCCTGAAAGGGCTGGGGACCCAGTCTAATAAAGTTTCCAAGCAATCTGGATCCCCAAATCACTACATGATTTGAGGATGACGTCACGCCTTCTCCTCTAGTTTTTCCCTAAAACTCTTCAATTGATCACGATACTTCGCTGCGGTTTCAAAATCAAGCTGCTTAGCAGAGTTGTGCATTTCTTCTTCGAATTTATTGATAGTCTGGATTATTTCTCGCTTAGTCATATCCTCTAAAGGCTTAGCACTAGAATCCAATAATTTATTAGCTAAGGCTTTTTCTTCTTCACCAAGTCTTTCATAAGCATCAAGAATAGGATTGGAGACTGATTTAAGAATAGTCTTAGGTACTATTCCATGCTCAGTGTTATAAGCAATCTGAATATCTCTTCTACGGTAGGTTTCATCAATTGCTTTAGCCATACTATCTGTAGTGCGATCAGCAAAGAGTAAAACTTTAGATTCAGAATTTCTAGCTGCTCTACCTATCATTTGTATCAATGATCTAAAATTTCTCAAGAAGCCTTCTTTATCAGCATCAAGAATACAAACCAAAGAGACCTCAGGAAGATCTATACCTTCACGCAAAAGATTCACTCCCACTAGTACATCGTATTCATCCTTACGTAGATCATTGAGAATTTTCATACGTTCAAAAGCTTTGATCTCACTATGCAAGTACCTTGCTCTAATTTTATTTTCAAATAAATACTCACTTAAATCCTCTGCCATTTTTTTGGTAAGAGTATTGATGATGACTTTTCCTTTATTGTTCTTGATTTCATCTATCAAGCGGTCTATTTGACCTTCAGTAGGACATACTTCAACCTCTGGATCTACCAAACCCGTTGGACGTATAACTAGCTCAGTAACGGCATTACCAGCCTGCTCTAATTCCTCATCACTTGGAGTTGCTGAAATATAAACGATCTGCTTAACTTTCGCAACGAACTCATCATATTTAAGAGGGCGGTTATCCATTGCACAAGGAAGTCTGAAACCATAATCCACCAAAGTTTGTTTACGGGTGCGGTCACCATGATACATAGCTTTAAGTTGCGGCAATGTCATGTGCGACTCGTCTATATAGCAGGTCCAGCCATCGTCGCCATAGCGGCGATTCATATAATCGATCAAAACATTAGGCGCAGTACCCGGTGCTCTACCTTCGAGAATCCTTGAATAATTTTCGATACCAGTACAATAGCCAACTTCTTTGATCATTTCAATGTCATATTTAGTTCTTTGCTTTAACCTCTGAGCTTCCACATCTTTACCTTGAGATCTTAATTCAAAGAGCCTTTCTTCAAGCTCTTTACCAATTTGCTCAACAGCTCTTTCCAAGCTCTCTTCATCAGTTACATAATGCTTAGCAGGATAAATATTAACTGCTTCTAAAAGCTCTAGAACCTCACCAGTCAGATTGTCCACATACAATATACGCTCTACTTCATCACCAAAAAATTCGATTCTGAGAATTCTTTCTTCATCAGGCTGGCGAATTTCAACAATCTCCCCTCTAACTCTAAAAAGCCCTCTTAAAAGCTGAATATCATTTCTACGATATTGCATATCCACAAGCTTTAATAAAAACTTCTTAAGATCTAATTGCATGCCAATACTAAGTGGCATCGCTGATTCATAGTAAAGCTCTGGGATTCCCAAACCATAGATACAACTCACAGAGGCAACAATGACAACATCATTCCTTTCAAAGATTGCACGAGTAGTCGCATAACGCAGACGATCAATATCATCATTAATCTTAGAAGTTTTTTCTATATAGGTGTCACTATGCGGTATATAGCTTTCTGGCTGATAGTAATCGTAATAGCTAATAAAATATTCGACTCTATTTTCAGGAAAAAA
>CAYQSL010000035.1:3337-11445 GCA_964420165.1 uncultured Gammaproteobacteria bacterium
ATCGTAGTAGGAGACAAAATACTCCACCGCATTGTGGGGGAAAAATTCTTTAAATTCATTACATAACTGTCCTGCTAAAGTTTTGTTGTGCGCTAGTACCAATGCTGGTCTCTGAGTTTTCTCTATGATATTAGCTACAGTAAAAGTTTTACCACTACCGGTAATCCCAAGCAAAACTTGCCTTGGTGTATTAGCTTCAACTTTTTTTGCAAGTTCTTCAATTGCTTTCGGTTGATCACCTGCAGGCTTATAAGAACTAATTACTTTAAAAGTATCTTTGTTAGGAGTTTGCATGGATTATTTAATACAGTTACTCTAATTGTAGTTTAATTTTGTAGCCAGCATACTTGCGAATATTAACAACTCCAGTATCAAAAATTAAATATTGTCCTTTAATACCTAATAGAATCCCTTCCACATGCGGATCTTTGTCCAAATTAAAACTAGAAATTTTCGTAGGAGATTCTTTAACAGGATAAGAAATTTCTTGGATTTGATTGAGATTATTTTCAAGGATTGCATCTTCTTCAAAAATATAATTTAGATCTTCAGAAAAACTATTTGCTTTAATATCAGTTTTAATCAGCTCTAAAACTCTATCCCTGTTTTCGACTAAATCAACTTCGTCAATTTGGTTTGTAAGCATTTTGCGCCAATTAGTTTTATCAGCCATTTGTTTAGCAAGTTTCACCTCTATCAAACCTGCATGATATCTACGCTTCAGGGTCAAAAGCCTAATAGCTTTAACCGCACCTTGATCAATCCATCTAGATTTTTCTTGATACTGGCGAGTAACTCCAATTTTCAAACCACTGGTCAAAGACAGATATAGACTGTGATTAATATTACAGTATTCGGTAGCAAAATCCTTATCACGGCAAGTGCCTTTATCATAATGACAAAGTTCTGGCTTAACGATACAAATATCACACTCAGCTAGTTTGCTTAAACAAGGGAAGCAATAACCATTATTAAAAGATTTTTTTACAGCTCGCGCGCAAGCAACACAATTTATTTCGCCTAAAAAATCCAAGGAAATTTTCTTCCCTAAAAATTGATTGAAAGGGAGTTCATGCTTAATTTCTTCTTGATCAGCAGATTTATACTTCTCTACTATTCGAAAATAGTAATCAACCTGATTATCATTTAATTGATGCGAGAGTTTCTTTAAATTGCCTCGTAATTCAAGAACCATATTAAAATGTCGCCTTCACTCGAAATAATTGTAGCCTTTGACTAGGATATACTTAATAATATGGCAGTAAAACTTCATAAATTTAAACCAATTCTATTAGGATTCTTATTTTTGTTAATTTTGAGCTCTTGTACAAAAGCTCCTAAACCAAAAAATACTGAATTCAAGAAAGAAGATGCTTTAGAAGTAAGAACCATTGATGGTAATTACTATATTGCTATTGCAGCTCCTCTAACTGGTCCTTACAGAGAACTAGGTAACACTATTATTGAGGGATCTAGTCTTGCTGTAGAGGAATACAATGCCAAGCAAAAAGATTCTAAAAATAAAATCGGCACAATTATTATTGATGATGGCGGAATGGTATCTGAAGGGATTGCCCGCGCAGATATAGTTATTGCAGAAGAGGCTCTTGGAGTAATTGGACACTTAAATTCAGAGATTTCAATTGAAACTTCTACTAAATATTCAAAAAACAAAATCGCTCAAATCTCCCCAGCTTCGACAAACCCAATATTTACTGAAAGACAAGCAGTCAAAGGCTTTGTTTATCGCACTATTGGTACTGATAGACAACTTGCAAAAGCTGCTCTCAAATACATTATTGATCATCCAGAAATAAAGACCGTAGCAGTTCTCTATAACGATAGAGTCTACGGCAAATCCGTTGCTAGTGAATTTGATAAAAAAGCTGCTAAGCATCCAGAGATTGAAATTGTAATGTCTCATGCTATTCCCGTAAGAACAGCTAATCATAGAAAAACGGCTATTGAAGTTTCCAAATCTAATCCTGACCTAATATTTTTCATTGGTGAATATAATGATGCAGCTTATTTACTTAAAGATATAAGAAAACTTATGCCTAAAGTAAAATTCTTAGGTGCAGAAGGTGTTCATCAACAACAGTTTATAAACATTGCAGGCGAAGATGCTGAAAACAGCTTAGTAATTGGCTCTAAAGCAGCATCCGAGGAGCTTGCTAAAAGATATGAAACTAGATTCGGTAAACCAATTAGCGGTTATGTCGGTTCAAGCTACGAAGCTACCAATATTTTAATTGATGCTATTGAAGCAAGTCATTTCAATAAGAGTTCACAAGCAATTGCTCAGGCTCTGGCTAAGAATAAAATCTTCAATCCAAATGGTGATTTACTAAATCCAGATTTTGTAATTTATCAAGTTAAAGATGCAAGATTTGTACCAGTGAAGGATGCCCTATAGAACTGGAGTAACACCAGTTTTACTGTTGAAGTTGGCTCAAGAACCAAGTAGCATAAGCTTCATTCATTTCACTAATATTTAAAGCCATAATGCAAGGACACTCATAATCATGCATTTCTAATACTTTCTTTTCCAAACTAGGAAAAACTTCTTTGGTAGTTTTGGCAATTAAGATCACTTCGGTATCTTCATGCAAAGTAGAATCCCAAATATAAATGGATTTGGCTGCTAGGAAAATGTTTGCACAAGCCGCTAATTTATTAGTTACCAGCTCTATTGCAATGGATTTGGCAAGACTTTCAGTTGGACAAGGGATATAACAAAATAAAAACTCTCTACTCACAATTAATATTCTAAAATATATGCAGGTATGGCAACTGAAATAGAAGAATTAAAAGCAAAAATTGACGGTCTAGATGTTTGGTCTCATATAGAAGAAGCAGCCAAAGTTGGACATTCTGCAGTTGATCCAGAATTAGTACCACTTTTCAAATGGTACGGCGTCTACGCACAGAAACCTAAAGAAGATGGTTATTTTATGATGCGTATTAAAGTTCCAGGTGGAAAACTAAACCAAGAACAACTTTTGAAATTAAATGAAATATCTAACAAATATGCAAATGGTGTATTAGATATCACAACAAGACAAGCAGTGCAAATGCATTGGATACGCATTGAAAGCATTCCTGAAATCATCAACTCACTTGCGACAGTTGGTATGGATAGCGCTGGCGCTTGCGGAGACATCACCAGAAATATTACTGGCTGTCCACTTGCCGGCTTAACCGAAGATGAGATTTTCGATGCAAGCACTGAGCTGATGAATATTGAAACTCATTTTAATCGCAATAAAGATTTTTCTAATTTACCACGCAAATATAAAATGTCAGTAACAGGTTGCTCAACCTGGTGCTCACAACCTGATATCAATTGCGTTTCATTAGTTGGAGTTAGACATCCAAACTCTGATGTTATCGGCTTTACACTCAAAGTTGGTGGTGGCTTAAGTACCAAACCAATTATTGCAAAGAATTTTCCCGTATTTATCAAACGTGAAGAAGCCAATGCAGTAATTACTGCGGTTACTACAGTTTATAGAGACAACGGCAATAGAGACAAAAGACCTAAAGACAGAATTAAATTCTTAGTCGAAGAATGGGGTGTAGAAAAGTTCCTCGAAGAAACGGAGAAAGTTTTAGGTTACAAACTAGAGAGAGTCACACAAATTCACACTATGGGCACAGGAGCTGCTGAATATTTCCCTAGCCCTAAATGCAGTCACCATGACCATTTAGGAATTACCAAACTTAAAAATGGACTTTATGCTGTAGGTATAGCTTTCATTAGTGGCAGAGCTTTTAAAACTGATTTAGAAAATATTGCAACTTTAATTGAGAAATACACCCCAAAAGACGGCGAGAATCAGGGCGAAGTCAGAACTACTAATAAACAGAACTTGATACTTGTAAATGTGCCTGAAGGTAAAGTCGAGGCTTTATGCAATGAAGCTAAAGTAATGGGACTTAAAGTAGAACATTCAGCATTTTCACGCCTAGGTGTAGCCTGCACTGGGACTGAGTTTTGCAACTTAGCTATTGTTGAAACCAAAGTGAAAGCTAAAGAATTATTCAATTACTTGGATCAAGAATTTCCAAATCTTCAAGAGCAAGTAATGATTTCAGTTACTGGCTGCCCGAATAACTGCGCGCAATATTCTATTGCCGACATCGGCTTAGTGGGCTGTAAAGTAAAAGGCGAGAATGAAGAAATGCAAGATGCATTTAGAATTTTCCTAGGTGGCAGATTAGGCGATGAAGCACAGTTCGGGCAGCCACTTGAGGGAAGATTCTTACATAAAAATATCCATACTACTTTACGTGATTTATTTAATTACTATTTTGCAAAGAAAGAAGCAGAGGAAAACTTCAGAAGCTTCGTTGATAGAACTGGATTAGGGAAAATTCAAAGCGAGGCATTAGCAAATGCCTCCTAGCACGGATATTAACTGGAACTCAATTGGTGACCCATTTGAAGACAGCAGCGCGAAAGAAATTTTACAATATAGCCTAGAGGAGTTTTTACCCAAAGGCAAAGTTGTCTTTCTTACAGCCTTTGGTCCAGAAGGTTGTGTAATACTCCATATTCTCAGTGAAATTTTTACTGAAAACAAAATCAAAAATAGCGAAAATTTTTTGATTGCTAATTTAGATACAAATTATCAATTTAAAGAAACTTTAGAATTAAAAGATAAGTTAGAAGCTAAGTATGGACTTCCCATAGAAATGATTCAGCCGAAACTTAGTATTGCAGAGCAAGAACAGAAGTATGGCGAAAATCTTTATGAACGCGATCCCGATCAATGCTGTTATATACGTAAACTAGTACCTTTGGCAAACTTACTTGAAAATAAATTTGCTTGGATCACCTCTATAAGACGTGACCAAACTGAAGTAAGAGCGAAGGCTAAAGCTATTGAATATGATAAAAAATTCAAACTCGGCAAGATTAATCCTCTTATTAAATGGACTAAATCTGATATTTGGAAATATATTCACGAAAATGAAATTCCTTATAATCTCCTCCTAGACCAAGGTTATGACAGTATAGGCTGTGAGCCATGTACTAAACCCGGTATCGATAGACAAGGTCGCTGGGTAGGCAAGGACAAAATTGAATGTGGAATTCATTTACAGGATTCTGAGCAAGAGCAAGGCGGGGAGTTTGTAATTTAGCATGAATACCACAAACAACTTATATCCAATATTCTTAAAACTAAAAGACAAGCAAGTGCTAATTATCGGTGGAGGTTTAATTGCACTCCAGAAGCTAGTTGGCTTAATTAATACTGAAGCTAAACTTAAAGTCATTGCTCCTACTATTATCGATGAAATTTATGAATGCGAAGGCGAGTTTCCTTATAAACGCAAGATTGAATTTATTGAACGTGAATATGATTGGGGAGATGAGCTTAATTCATTCCTAGTTATTGCTGCAACTAATAATCCGGAAATGAACAATGCCATTGCTAATCGTTGCCGTGATCAAGGAATTTTAGTTAACTCTGTTGATGAGCCTGAGCATTGTGATTTTTACGTAGCAAGTATAGTCGAACATGAATCTATTAAAATCGCCATAAGCACCAATGGTGATGCACCTTCCGTAGCCCAAAAGATGCGCCTAGATCTGCAAAGAAATTTTGTAGAAAAATATTCCAAACTAATACCTGTAATCTCTGAATTTAGAACTAAAGTCCAAGAAAAAATCTCTGACGAGAAGCAATTTAGCAGAAGATCAAAATTAATTCGTTGGTTTACTGAAAGACAATTCAAGAAGCTTGGTAAGGAGGCAAATGCTGAAAAACAATCAAGCTAAACTCATACTAGCTGGTGCAGGTCCAGGTGATCCTGAACTTCTGACTATAAAAGCGTTCCAAGCTATTAAAAAAGCTGATGTGATTCTTTATGACAGTTTAGTTAATCTCAAAATCTTTGATTTAGTATTTGGAGAAGATTTTGATATTAATAATGATGAGAATATAGATAGATTTGTATTTGTTGGCAAAAGAAAAAATTCCAGCACAGGTAAACAAGAAGAAATCAACTCTCTAATTTTAAAATTTCTCATGCAAGGCAAAACCGTGCTAAGACTCAAAGGCGGTGACCCATTAATTTTCGCCCGAGGTATAGAAGAATATAACCTAGCTATAGAGCATGGTTTTGAAGCAGAGATCATACCAGGACTAACAAGTGGTCTTTCACTTGCAAGCTTGAATAACGTAACTATTACTCTTAGAGAAAAAAGCGACAGCGTGATGCTGGTAACCGCTCATGATTTTTGTGAGGACAAAGGTACCCAATGGTTAAACTTTATCTCTAATGGTGGTACTTTAATTGCTTATATGGGGTTAAGTAATATAGTAGAGATTTGCGATTTTTTTAAGAGTAAAGATTTTGAAACCCTGCCAGTAATTGCTATTGAGAACGGCAGCCTACAAGACCAAAGAATTATAGAAACTGATATAGAGAACTTAAGTCAAGAATTAATTGATAGATCTTTTAAATCCCCAGTGATTTTTTATGTTGGTAAATTTATTAAATCTGCTCAGGAAGCGGTAAATCACCTTTCTTCTTACGCAATTTCAGAACAACCTTAGTAAACTCAATATCTTCCTTCGTAATTAATTTCAACACCGCTAAATAAACAATAAATAAAGGCACCAATATATAGATGCTGATGAAATTAGCCAGTATAGCCGGGAAAGCCACTACTAATAAGCATTGCCAGGTTTCTATAGCTTCATGAACAAATTTATAGGAAATTATCAGCTTGATAATTCCAGAAATTATAGTTGCCCACACCACACCTTGAATACCATAACTTGGTATCAACCATAAATTCAAACCTACAGTAACCACTAAAGCTGTAGCCTTAGTAAATATTCTATTACGGTGTGATGCTTGGCTTGCAAGGACTAGATCGCAAGGTCTATCCAAGAAATCAAGCAAAGAAATATAAGCCACGAAATATACGATTGAAACCGAAGCGGCATATTTATCACCAAAGACTTTTAGAAGTATAATTTCGCCGAAATAAAAAATAGCGATAAAGACAAAAGCACCAATAATTGCAAGGAATCTTGAAAGATGCTTTGTCGTAGATTTATACATAGCGGGATCCCCACTAAAAGACTGATGTAGTGTAGGTGCAAAGACCTGAGTCACAGACTGGTGTACAGAAGATAGTGCAACAGAAAATTTGACTGGTATAGAGTAAACAGCAACTGCCACAGGTCCAATAAATTTATTTAACAGGAGTCTATCCAATCTACCTTGAACTCCAGAGAGCGGATCAATAAAAGCATAACCAAAGCAATGTTTCAGCATTGGCTTAATAAGAGTTAAATCAATTTCAGGCTTAATATACTTCAAAGTAGTCCAAGCAGAAATAAAGAAGCGAATAATTTTCTCAATCAAGAAAGTTATGACAAGAAGCTTAATACCACCAAAGTATTTCAGAACTATATATATATTTGCAAGACGCAAAATCTTGTTCAAGATCTGAATAAAAGACATCAGCTTGAATTGCCCAATTGCTCTTCTTGCAATACCAAAGACATTAGCCCAACTTTCAAAGATATAAATAAAGATATAAAGAACTAAGATATCGATTATCATTTGGTCTTTCAAGAAAACCAATCCTAATAAATAAATAATTGCGACAAGTGGAATTGAAGTAACAAACTTTATCAAAAGCGCATTACCAACGGCTTTAGCAATGCCTTTTTCAAAGCCATCTACATAATCAGAAGCCACTCTAAGAATCGAATTACCAAAACCAAAGTAAAGCAAGAAATTAAACATTTCTATAAAAGCTTCAGCAGTAAGAATTACACCAAGTTCAACTGGTGTGGTTAACCTTGCAAGGGTCACTGTGATGAGCAAAGAAAGCACCAAAGCGACCCCAGTACTACTCATCATATAGATAAATGATCTTGCTAATTTTTTTGGACCTAAAATACTGCTAACTGAAGAATTATTTTTGGATTGAGAATTCATCTAATACCTCAGCACGATTAGTTATAAATTTAACTTCTAATCTTTTTTGATTTATTTCGAGCAAGATTGATCCTGCTTTTTTGGTACTTACATGGAAAATTGGATTTGTTTTTTTAGGAACGCCCTTGAAAGCAGAA
>CAYQSL010000036.1:0-4770 GCA_964420165.1 uncultured Gammaproteobacteria bacterium
CTCCATTAACATCAAAGCGAGTTCCTGCATCAGTGATGAGAACTCCAGAGCTAAAGTTGTCGCTAGTATCTGAACGCAAAAACTGTAGTGAATCGAGGGAGTCTAAAGTGCTAACGTTACTTGGAGGAACTATGGTAATCCAAGAAGCTTTACCATTTGCATCTGAGCTGAGAATTTTACCGGTTCCTGGAGATCCTCCTCGAATCATGATTTGACCATTGATATCAAGTTTAGTTGTTGGACTTAGAATGCCAATACCTAGATTTTTGGAACTTGGGATAAATTCTACGTTAGTACCAGAAGAAGTAGATGCGAAGCTAGAACTGCAAAAGAAATTTTGCAAAATAAAAGCAAGAAGTAAAAATTTTCTTTTCACTGAAATGATTATTTAAATACAGGGAGCTTAGATTTTGTTCCCGCGAATACTCTGCTAAAGGTAGGCTATAAGCAGTTCAAATACTAATTTGGATTCATCTAAATGGACTAGGTAAAAACCTAATGTATTGTGTATTGCCATGTTATGATTGAGTTTATGAAGGTAAATGATAATAAAACTTTTCTAGGAAAGTTAGCGAATCCAAAACTTTTAGCGTCAACAGCCTTGTTCACTGTTGGTGGAGTTTTTTTCGGTGGAACTGAAACTGGACTAGACCTCTCCAAAACTACTGCTAATAAAGTCGGTCAAATTTTAGCAGCACCAGAGGATTATGGACAGGCATATCGGTCTATTGAAGAAACAAAAATGTTAGATGAAATAATTGATCAAGATCATCAGGCACTTGTTAATGAAAGTATAAGCGCAGATTATGATGATGCCTTACAAAATAAAGAATTTTTCGATTGGTTAAATTCAATTGATTTGAATTACACATTGCCAGCTACTAAAGAAGAATTTATGAGAGAAGAGGGAAATAAATTTGCTATGAAATCTTTAGCGGAGAATTCAAACAAAGTTTCATACTATGCTCTCCAACAGTTGCAAATGCTTGAAAGTAATCTCTTAGAGCTTGTTCCTGGATCTCTAAGAGATTCTAGTTCCTATGATGATTTCATGAAATTTTTAAAAGATAATATTAGTAAATATCCCTTTGCTACTAAAGAGTTGGATTATAGGAAACCTCTCTTAAAACAAATTTATACTAAATTCACGCCAGAAGAAAAAAAATTACCAATTAAAGAAAAAATAAAAAAATATCAATCGGAAATAACTTCTGCTGATAAAGCTATTCGAGACTATGAATTACAACTTTCTGAAGCAAAGATACAGAAACTTGTTGGAGTGAGTAAGTAAGTACTTTACGTTACTTATCCGATCTAGAAATTTCTATCCATTCTGCATCTGTCGCATCATAAATAAGAGTAATAGTATCTTTGTTACCAAGAGTGAATGAAAGTCCGTCAGTAAGGGAGATTCCAGTTCCATTGTCAAACTTGACTGTATTGGTATCGCTACCACCTTTTAGAACTAAAATCTGTCCATCTGTTCCTGCAGTGATTTGTGGGTTTGCGCTGATATCAACAGCAGCACCACTACCTTGGATTTTCATTACGGATTTAGTTACAGTAATTCCTCCACCAGCAGTTATATTGGTTAAAGCTGATCCTTTAATTGCAAGCGTGCCATTTACGTCTAGAGTAGCTTGTGGATTTATGGTTGAGATACCAACATTGCCATTGTTGTTGACCATAAATTTATTAGTATCAACAATAAAATCGCTAACCCCATCAAGACGAACATTCAAGTTAGAATCAGATGCAGGGAAAAGAGTTAAATAGCCGGTTGTTTGACTAAATGTGGTGTTTACACCATCAAGAATAATATCAGTGTCCGCTATTGTAAGTGATGTTGAGTTGATGTCAAATGGAGAATTAGCTGCAACGCTTAGAGTCTTTGAACCTTTGGTGAAAGCTAAAGCACCATTACCTGCAAATGAGCCGCCATCATTGAATTGGAATTGAGTGTCAGAACCACCAGGAGTTCCGCCGCCGCCAGCACCTACGGCTTCCCAAGCAAGTGTATTACCATTGACTTTGAGGGCATAGTGGTTAGTACCTTTAAGAAGTTCTTTTATAGAGCCATTAGCTTTCGCATATAGTAAACTACCTTGAGTTAAGCTTGGTAGAGATAAATCTGTACCATTAATGCTTAGGGTTTTTGCAAAGGCTGTTCCATTAACAGCAAGTGAATAAAGTGGATTTACCAAACCAATACCGACATTCCCGTTATTGTTGATAATAAATTTATTAGTATCTACTATGAAGTCACTAATTCCATCTAAGCGAACGTTCATATTTGAACCATTAGCTGGATACATTGTAATTGCTCCAGTAGTTTGAGTGAAGATAGTATTAGCTCCATCTAAACTTATGTCTGTATCTGCGATTGAGACGGATGTGGAATTTATATCAAGAGGAGCATCTGTCGCAATAGCAAGAGTTTTTGAGCCTTTAGTAAAAGCTATAGCACCATTGCCTGCAAAAGATCCGCCATCATTGAATTGGAATTGAGTGTCAGAACCACCAGGAGTTCCGCCGCCGCCAGCACCTACGGCTTCCCAAGCAAGTGTATTACCATTGACTTTGAGGGCATAGTGGTTAGTACCTTTAAGAAGTTCTTTTATAGAGCCATTAGCTTTCGCATATAGTAAACTACCTTGAGTTAAGCTTGGTAGAGATAAATCTGTACCATTAATGCTTAGGGTTTTTGCAAAGGCTGTTCCATTAACAGCAAGTGAATAAAGTGGATTTACCAAACCAATACCGACATTCCCGTTATTGTTGATAATAAATTTATTAGTATCTACGATGAAGTCACTAATTCCATCTAAGCGAACGTTCATGTTTGAACCATTAGCTGGATACATTGTAATTGCACCTGTAGTTTGAGTGAATGTTGTTGAGCCTCCATCTAAGCTAATATTAGTGTCGGCAATTGAAAGATCGCCGTTAACGTCAAACCTTGTTCCTGAATCAGTTATAAGTACTCCTGATGTGAAGTTATCAGTTGTGTCTGAACGTAAGAATTGAAGAGAATCTAAAGTGTCAAGAGTTGTAGCGTCTGTTGCAGGTAAACTAGCAAGTGTTTGCCAAGTAGCATTACCTGAAGCATCAGAACTTAGTACTTTATTAGCGCCTGCACTAGCAGGAATTAAAATACCACCATTGAATTTAGCAATAGAATTGTTTTTAAATAGTGCAGTACCATTGATGATAGGAGCTTCTAATGAAGTGTTTGCACCAAAAGTTGCATTGTTGATAATTGGGTTTGTAAGAGTTTTATTGGTGAGAGTTTCTGTGCCTGCAAGGGTTGATAGAGTACCACTGGTAGGTAGAGCAAGTGAAGTAGCTCCTACTGTTGTGAATGTTAAATTATTAGAGCCATAACTTAAATTACCAGCATTATTAACACCTGTACCGCCGTTTTCAGAAGCTAGTATGCCAGAAGTGATATTACCAGCATTGATTCCGGTAATGCTTCCACCAGCACCAGCAAGAGTTGTAGCAACAACGCTGCCTGCATTTACTGTAGCAAAATTAGCAGTACCACCGTTAACTGTTGTACCAAGTATTGTGCCATTGACATGTAACTTAGCTAAAGGATTAATGTATCCAATTCCAATCCTTGCAGTAGCTCCATTGAAAACAAAGTCATTAGTATTAATCTTAAATTCACCACCACTAGCTATAGTGTTAAGAAGATTATTGCCAGAAGCTGGAACTAAAGAAATACTTCCAGTAGTTTGAGTGAAGCTTGTTGATGCTCCATCTAAGCTAATATTGGTGTCGGCAATTGAAAGATCACCATTGACGTCAAATCTTGTTCCTGAATCTGTTATAAGAACTCCAGATGTGAAGTTATCAGTTGTATCTGAGCGTAAAAATTGAAGAGAATCTAAGCCATCAATTGTTGCTGCATCACCTGCAGGTACGGAAGATGCATCTTGCCAAGTTGCATTACCACCAGCATCTGAAGTTAGAACTCTACCTGCCGAAGCATTACTTTTGATTAAAATGCCACCATTAAATTTAGCAGTAGAATTGTTTCTGAAGAATGCCATGCCGTTAATAGTAGGATCTTGTAAATAACCATTACCTGTGAATCTGATTCTGCCATCAACGACAGTATTGGAGCCATTAATAGTAGAGTTGTGAATAATTGAACTGTTAATAACTGAGCTATTAATAGTAGAATCGTTAGTCGTGAAATGATTTACAGAGCCGTTAGAAGCTGCAATACCAGTGAGTTGTGAGCCATCACCAATGAAAGTGCCTTTGAATATTCCACCATTGAAAACATCACCATTAAATTGAACTGCATTGATAGTTCCACTGCTGTAAACATTGCCGGAGATAGTACTACCAGGAGCAAAGCTTAAAACACCATCAAGAACCGTAGTGCCATTGAGAGTAGAGTTTTGTAAATAACCATTATCAGTCATGATTATTTTGCCATCAATAACAGTATTAGAGCCATTGATAACAGAGTTATGAATAGCTGTATTGTTGATATAAGAGTTATTAATAGTAGAATCGTTAGTCGTGAAATGATTTACAGAGCCGTTAGAAGCTGCAATGCCAGTGAGTTGTGAGCCGTCGCCGATGAACGTGCCTTTGAATATTCCACCATTGAAAACATCACCATTGAACTGGACAGCATTGATGGTTCCACTGCTGTAAACATTGCCAGAGATAGTGCTACCAGGAGCAAAACTTAAAACACCATCAAGAACCGTAGTGCCATTGAGAGTAGAGTTTTGTAAATAACCATTA
>CAYQSL010000036.1:4870-11402 GCA_964420165.1 uncultured Gammaproteobacteria bacterium
CTTTGAATATTCCACCATTGAAAACATCACCATTAAATTGAACTGCATTGATAGTACCACTGCTGTAAACATTGCCGGAGATAGTGCTACCAGGAGCAAAGCTTAGAACACCGTCAAGAACTGTAGTGCCATTTAAAGTAGCGTTTTGTAGATAACCATTGTCATTAAAAACAAGGGCTCCATTTACAATACCACCACTAGTAAGAGCAGAAGTACCACCTGGTGCTCCCGCAGGTCCCTGTATGCCTTGAGGACCTTGCAAACCTGTTGCACCAGCAGGTCCTTGTGGACCACGTGCACCAAGTTCAGTTCTAGTAGAGCCGGTCGTGAAATAAAGGCTTGTGCCATCGTATTCTATCGCACCATCTTTCGGAGTAGTAGTAAGAACTCCAGGATTAATAATTAGAGGGGGAGTGTTTAGATCTCCAGCTTTTATATGTAACCAAGCAAGTGGGTCTTCTACGCCAATACCAATTTTTCCGTCTTCGCCAAAAAAAGTATTTTCATTGATAATTATTTGATTAGTATTTTCCTCGTAACTAATGCTGCCTGAATCTGATGCGCTTGAACCGATGAATATATTTGAAATATTCATACTTTCTCCAAAATCAGTAGAGATAGTGCCATTAGAATCATCATTGGTACCAGGTTTGCGATGAACTTTCCTGCCAAGGTTTTGAAAACCATTTCTTGGAACTGGAATAGTTACTTTATAAAGCCCATCTTCACCTTTAATAACTCTAGTAGAGATTTGTTTTTGAGGCTTAGCTTCAAAAGTAATTCTTTGGAATAGATAATCTAATTGACAGTCATTAAATGCTGAATCAACACAATCTGCATTTGCAGTATTGACTCCAGTGCCACCTAGAACTTGAGTTTGTAAGTTATAAGCAGTAAGTTCAGTTTGATACTGGTTAACTAAATTACCAGCAGTATCGTAAATTTCGAAAAGTACGGTCTTGCTACTTTGGTTGAAATGACCTACGCCAATGCTTAGGATTCTATTGCTAATTGATCTTCTGGAGATAGTCAGTGTTTGAGAGCTAATGAATTTTTTAGTCCCACCAGCAAGAACTTCAGAAAGAGAAACTTTAAAGCTTGAGCTAGACTCTGCAGTTGAATATAATTCACTAGCTTTAAGTCGTATTCTGATATTTTGTGTTTTAGCTAGATCTAAATCGAGACTTTTCTTATTAATATAAAGCTTGAGATCTGCATTTAGGGAACCGGACTTTGGATCTAAAACTATATATCTATCATCGATATGCTCTTTAGCAATAACAGGACTTGGCAAAGCTAAGCTAGTAACTAAGGCCAAGATCGCCAAAGCTATACTTAATATTTTTGTTTGTTTGATTTTACAAAAATGCATCCGAAGTTCCTAGCTCTTGATATCGGCAGGAACTCTTGCAAATAAAGTTAATTTTCAATAATATGTAATAAGGGCTAGATCCCCAGTCCTTTTGGCTAAGGATGAGAGGGCTATCTGACCAGATTAAATAAAACTTGGATGAGCAGAACCACCTAGGACTTGTTCAAAGATGTAATCTACGCTTTTTAGATGATAAGCGGGATCAAAACAAGAGTCAATTTCCTCTTTAGTAAGATACTCTCTGATTTCGCTAGATCCTATTAACAAGTCCTTAAAGTTCCCTTCCGCTTTGTTCCAAGCTTCATGTGTAAAATCTTGCACTAGTTCATAAGCTGCTTCTCTTTTGAGACCTTTATGAATTAATCTCATAAGTACTTGTTGTGAGAACACCACTCCACCAAATCTGTTTAAGTTGGCTTTCATATTTTCCGGATAAACTTGCAGACCTTTGATAATTTGTGTGAGTCTGTTAAGCATGAAATCCAACAGTATAGAAGAATCTGGAAGCACTATTCTTTCTGAAGAACTATGTGAAATATCTCTTTCATGCCAAAGCAATATATTCTCCAAACCTACACCAGCATAAGATCTGAGCATTCTTGCTAGTCCAGAAATATTTTCTGAACGCCATGGATTGCGTTTGTGTGGCATTGCAGAAGAGCCTTTTTGTTTTTTATAAAAAGGCTCTTCTACTTCAAGAACTTCTGTTTTTTGTAAATGTCGTACTTCAATTGCTAATCTTTCTAAAACACTCCCTAGGACTGCAAGGCAGTTCAAAAATGAAGCATGTCTGTCTCTGCCTATAACTTGTGTAGATATTTCAACTGCCTTCAAACCTAAATTGCTACAAGTAATTTTTTCTACAAGAGGATCAAGATTTGCATAAGTACCAACTGCCCCAGAAAACATACCAACACTTATTTCATCTATAGTAATTTTCAAATGTCTTCTTGCACGATTAACATCATCATAAAAATTTAAAATCTTCAAGCCAAATGTAGTTGGTTCTGCATGCACACCATGTGATCTGCCAATGCAAACGGTGTTTTTGTGTTTGATTGCAAGCTCTCTTAAAGCTTCAAGTAATTCAGCAATACTTTTATCTAAGAGAGTTCCAGTATCTTTGATCATTAAGCTTAAAGCAGTATCTTTTACATCTGAACTTGTAAGTCCCAAATGTAGAAATCGTGAATCATCTGAATCGATAGACTCAGAAACACAAGTAAGGAAAGCCAGCATGTCATGATGCAGCTCTTTATCGAGTTCGTTAATTCTATCGATGTTAAAAGTTGCTTTTTCTTTGATTCTAGCGACTGAAGCCATTGGAATTTTGCCTACTTGCCTATATGCCTCAAGTACAGCAATTTCGATTTTCAACCAATACTTATACATGCTGTCGTCAGACCAAATCTCTACCATTTCAGCACGTGAATATCGTTCAAGCATAATAAATTAGGAAAGTCGAGACTTTCTTCTTTAATGATAATCCACAATATATTCGCCCGTTTTTAGACAAGATAACTCAATTCATATTACGGACTAAAGTGAGAGATATTTAATTTTAATAAAATGAAGGAAATATTAATATGTGTTACAATTACCTTAGGTTAAGAACACATTAAACGAAAATACTACTATAGTAGTTATTAGTTCTGTTTTAAAAGGATTACTATGTCTGAACAAGCAAATGTACAAGAAAAAGCTTACAATTTCGATGAATTGTTTGCTGAATTAGCTATTCATAATGAAGTTTTGGATACTACTAAGGATCCAGAGGCGCTATTGATTGCTAATTTAAAGATTCTTGGAATTGCTCGCAAGTTTGCAGAAATCGACGAAATGATTCTTAGCTTCGCGCAGGTCCCTGATATGTCAGGAACTTATTTCAGCAAAGTATTAACTTTTGAAACATTGAGACTACGATTTAAAGAAGAAATTACTCGATGCAAGGATCTGAACCAAATTCAAACTTAAAAAAATATCAAGAGGAATTTTGGGATTTTTTCTTTCAAGACAAGTTTAAACAAGCTATAGATCAAGCAAAGCTGATAAAGGGTTTTGCTCCCGACCCTAATTCACAGTATTTAGCAGAAGAATTAGAAGCTAAGGTTTATCTTAGACAAGGTAAATTTAGAATAGCCAAAAATATACTAGATAGCTTACCGAATTATAATTCTGGTTTCAAACTCTTTCTTGATTTTTTAAACGATGCAAATCCTGAGCCTTTATTGCGCTGCGAGTTTAATGATTGTGATTCGCTGATTTATAAATCTCAAGCATTTTTGATTTCCTATATTTATTGGGGTAAAGAACATCTGAAAGCTATGTCCTTAGATCATTTGGATCCTAATCAAATACTGGAAGAGGCAGTGGAAAAATTCTTAATTCAAAAAGAATATGATAGAGCTATTCTAGCTGCTATACAAACTTTAGAGCTGACATTAGAAGATCAGGCAATGAGCCACGATCTTCATTTGCCTTTGATGAAAACTCATTTGGATAATTTATTAAAGCTCAGTACTAAAGCTAAATTCAATTCGGTTAAAGCAAAAGTATTTTTAGTTAAAGCAAGAATTCTCAAAGATAGAGAAGCTGCAGAAGATGCTGAGATACTTTTTGGTAAAGAAGGCAACACCAGTGGACTTGGAGAAGTCTATTTGACGTATGCAAAAGATTTTGATGAAGAAGCTTACTATGCAAAAGCTTTGAAAGCTTTTGAAGATAATGATAATGTTGCATCTCTAGGATTCCTCTATGTGACCTTAGCTTCACAAGCTTTAATAAGAGGTGAGATTAATAAAGCAATTGAGTTTTTTGATAAATCAAAAATTTACTTGGAAGATTGTGGAGTCTTTGAGCAATGCGGTTTGGAAATCCAAAGAATTTCCTTACTTGCAATCACTGGTAAATATCAAAAAGTTAAAGAAGCTATTCATGAAATGATTAAGCCGACTATTCCTGCTTTCTTTATGGCGCAAGCTTATCAAATCCTTTCTAATACTATGATCCAGCTTGGTGAAGATCTAAATCTCGCTAAAGGATATATAGAAACCTCTTGTGATATTTTCAAACAACTTAAAAGATATAACCAATTACTTTATACACAGAATGTTTTATTCCAAATTTTACTTTTAGAAAATAACTTAGATGCCATTGATAAATTAGGACAAGAAATAATCCGGCTTGCAACTCGGTTAGGCAATGAAGAAATTAAAGCTAGTAAATATCTAGATTTAGCTTTTGTAACTATAAGGTTAAGTCTTGAAAAAGGTGAACTAGATGAAGAGAAGGTTGCTAGTGTTATTGAATATTTCAAGAAAGCTATAAAGCTTTATCAAGATCAGGATAATTTAATTGGTGAAGCTGATATTTATCAGGCGATGGGTAATATGTACACGGGCATTGGCAAGCTAGAAGAGGCTTTGAACGCTTTTCTTACTGCAAAGAAAATGTATCGTAGTGAAAGTGCATTTTTACAAGCTGCAATTACAGATACTTTGATAGGCATTCTTATGCTTAACTACGTAGTTCTCAATGAACAAAGCTATATGATTGCTCACCGTCATTTTGAACAGGCTTTGGTTTACTTTACTAAGGAAAACCTTCTGGATTTAACATGGAAGGTGACTTTTTACTTAGCGGATCTAAACCATAGGTTATTCATTATCAATAAAGACCATCCTGAAGCAGAGCTTTATGAGAACAAGGCAAAAACTCAATATTTAGAGATGCTTTGTGCGATCCAAGAATTTGAACAAGAGAGTAATTCACTTAGCTTTGATAAGGAAAGTGGTTTTGCTGGAATTACTATGGAAGATGCTTTTAATAAGGCACATCAGTTCTTTTTGACTATTGGAGAACACGAAAACGCTCAGAAATTCCGCAAGCATCTGAATTAGGTCCTCTGAACTATTTAGTTCGATGAAAGCTAGCCTATATGGCGGATTAGATTATTAGCCATATCCTGCATAAAGTTAGTATGGCGAAAAAAATAGCCTTTATTGCACTGTTTGTTTTATTGCTTGGCGCAAATGCAGCTCAAGCTATTACTGTTCGTTTAAAGGACATTACTAAAGTTCAAGGCCTAAGAGACCACTATGTTGTTGGCTATGGTCTGGTAGCTGGTCTTCCAAGTAATAGTGGTGATAAAAATAGTTTGGCAACAAATTTATCTCAGGTAAATATGCTGAAAAACTTTGGCGTGGATATCAAAGAATTTTTAACTAACAACCAAGTTAACGTAACTAATTTGCAGGGTAATAATCCTGGACAACAAATTCTTGCTGCTTTAAAACAGCTCAACGGTGGTGCTGTTGGTAACGTTGCTGCAGTTATGGTTACAGCTAAAATTGGTCCTTATAACAAAGAGGGAGATAAATTCGATGTTGATATTTCATCTTTCTCCTCTTCTAAAAATTTAACTGGTGGCGTGCTTTTACAGACGCTTTTAAAAGGTCCTGATGGCAAAGTTTATGCAATGGCTCAAGGTCCTGTTATTAATTCTGGTTATGAAATCGAAGCTAATGGCAGTATGGTTAGAGAAGGTTCACCTAACTCAGGGCGTATTCCTAAAGGTGGAATTATTGAATATGCTTTACCTACAGTGCTTGATACTAGTGGAGGACTTACTCTCACTACTGAGAAAATGGATTTTAGTACAACTAAGAAAATTGCTGATGCTATTAATGCTTCGAAATCTAATCGTAGAGCAAGTATCGTTGATGGTAGGACAGTTAAAGTTGAACTGAATGGTCCTCAAGACAACCCTGTAGTTGCACTTGCAGATATTGGCAATGTGACTGTGGATGCAGAGAACGAAGCTAAGGTAGTAATCATGGAAAGAACTGGTACTATCGTCGTAGGACAAGATGTAAAACTTTCTGCAGTGGCTTTAGCTCATGGCAGTATCTCTATTACTATAAAAACAAACAATCAGGTTTCTCAGCCTAATGTTAGTACGCTTGCTAATTTAAATACTGCTGGCGACAACACTACAATTAATACTAACCAAGCAAGTAATAATGCTGGTGGCGGTACTAATCCAGATGGAACTGCCGCGGCGCCAAGTGGAATTAATACTACTGCTGTTGCTAATTCTGATATTGATTACAGAGAGACTGACACTAGATATGTTGAACTTACTGAAGCAAGCTCTCTTGC
>CAYQSL010000037.1:0-10774 GCA_964420165.1 uncultured Gammaproteobacteria bacterium
GGTAAGCCAAGTAACATTGCTTCCATTGCTGCAGATACAGTTCCAGAATAAAGTACATCAACACCTAAATTAGGACCATGATTAATTCCAGAAAGCATTAGATCGAATTTTACTTTTTTGTAAAGCGCTCCAATAGCGATTTTGGCACAATCTGCTGGAGTGCCAGAAGTCATATAGGATTCTTTAGTTGAATTAATAAGGTCGCTTGTTTTAGCAAGACTTACCATTAAAGGTGAATGCAAGCTCATGGAATGCCCTGTAGCAGAGCGTTCTCGGTCGGGCGCACAAACATAAATTTCGTGATCGGTTGCAAGAGTGGTTACTAAAGTTCTAATACCTTCAGCCCAAATACCGTCATCGTTACATATAAGAATTTTCATAGGGTTATTAATTTATTATGCCCTGATACTTGGATTTATGTATGTTTAGCTAATTAAGACTATTGAACTGATGCAGCTAGTTTGATTGAATCATGGATGGCTGCTAAGTTTGCTGCCATTGAAGCATTTTTGAATTTTTGATGTTCTTCCCAGATTTTCAATCTTGTCATTTCATTCATAAGTTTTTGGATAAATCTATTATTTTCGTCTTCTAAGCTCTTGATTACAGCTGGATCCGGATTATTTCCTTGTTTAGCTTGTTCTAAGGCTTGTACTCTTTTGGCAAGTTCGTTGTTAAAGTTTCTTTGATGATCAGCTCTAAGTTTTTCTAAGTATGGACCAATCTTTCCATTATCTTTAAGATTGTCTGCCATCTCTTTTAAATTCTTGATTTGATCTGGATTTAATTTAGCTGCTTGGTCTTCTAATGTTTTTCCTGCCTCCAGATCATCTATTTTACCAATGTCTATACCACCCATATCCGAAGCAAGTTTAAGCATGTCTTTTGAAACTCCGTCTATTTCAGTCTCTCCAACATAATGCTCGTTTTTTGCTCTAGCTGCTTTTATAGCATCACTATTATTTTCTTCTAGGAAATTTTTAAGTTCAGGACCTGATGTGAACTTATCAATTAGTGTTCTTAAAAGTGGTTTAAGTTCTTCTTTCTTAACACCAAGGCTTTTTGCAGTTTCATCTGTAAGTTTGGAATCAATAAATCCATTTAAATCTGCTTCATCTATTTCAGATTCTGGTTCTTTAGTTTCAGTTGCCGCTTTGTCTTCTACGGTAGGGGCTTCTCCTGGCGCTTGAGCAAACATGTCTCCAAAAACTTCATTTTTTTCTTGTTTAGGAGCAGATTGTGCTGAAATTTTCTGTTCTACAGTTTTATCTGCCTTATCAAAATTATCAGGAGGAGCTAGTTTCGTGGCAGTATCTTCGGTGAGATCTTCTGCACTAACATCTTTATCTGCACCAGGTGTAACACCAAGTGCAGATGATAAAGATGTGAAGATTGATATGTCGAAATTCATAGTTTACCTAAGCAATAGTAGACAGTTTCACTTGTAGGTTTGCCATTTGATTATTGTTATCGCAGTAAGCAGACCATTGGACCTGTTCACTACTGATCGCATAACCAAGTAGGAGCTCTTGTTGTTTTAAGCCTAGTTGAGTATCTTGTAATTCTTTAGTAAGATTTACTGCATTCTCACCATTCTTAAATCTCTCAAAGAAATTACCAGTTCCAACCATTACTCCTTCTTTAGCTCTTTGGCTATTAAGTCTTGGTAATGTTATTGAAGTTGGTATTGGTATTCCATCAAGTGCCATGTTGTACTCCTTTAGTCTATGAAACTGTAGTTAATATCTGATTAAGATATTGTAGTTAAACCAAGACCTCTAGCATAAGGTGCTAACAGTTTAGTTGGTAGCAGTCTTATATCTAAATATAGACCTTGAATCTCCTGTATGAACCTTGTTAAAAGTTGTTGAGATTGAATAGCTTGTGTAGCTTCTGTTTGTTGACCATTAGCTGCCAGTTGAGCTGCGTTATCTCCTGCTGCTGTTGCTGACGCTGATAATCCTAGTAATGATATTTGTTGTGCTGCTTCTACGCTAGCTGTTTGCCCTGCAGCAAGTCCAAGCTTAGCGGTTTCTGCTTTAATAGTTTTTGTAAAAACATCTGCACCTGACTCAAATGATTTTGGGTCAATTAATGCTTTGCCATTTGCTCCTAATTGTGGAGCGTTAGCAGGAGCGGCTTTTCCATCAGCTTGTGCCATTTGCTCGCCACCAGGTTCATCTAGTTTAAATCCTGGACGTGCTGTAGTAACTGGACCGTACCCTCCACCTGTCGCTTCTCCGACGGTTCCCATAAGTTTCTCAAATCTTCTTTTCATAATTAAAATCCTCTTTCTTCTATAAAGATCTTTGGGGATAAGATTTGACATTTAAATTTCTTGTCAAAAAAGTATTAACACTTTGCTTGTATAGATTAACACGAGGTTAACGATGGCTATTAAATGGATACAAACTAGAGATACAAGTACACAAGATGTAAATTTTTCAAGAACTAATCAAACTGAAGCAGAACTTGCTCCTACTAATGAAGAGTCAAAGGCTGCACCCAAACAAACTAGAGATAATTTTTATTCAGATAGAACTATCTTAGCTAATAGTTATTATCAAAGTTTTAAAAAAAATTGCGGAGATTTTCTTGTTGAACATTCTACTGCTATTAAAAATGCCGAAGACCTTCAAAGTTCGATTGATAAAGACTTTACATTAGCACAATTAAAATCTTCAATGATTGATGTAGTTATAGAACAAGTTGATGATAGAGGAATTGATCTTCGCTCATGGTTAGAAGCTGCTGATAGATTTCATACTGCTAAAACTGGTTTAATTTGTTCTACTAATCCATTAAGAGCAGCTTTTGAGGAATTACGAGAAGGATTTTTGCATGAACTTAATGGGAATTTTGGTGCTGATTTGCCGGAAACATTTAGAACGATTTTAATTAAAGAAAGAAACGAAGATGGAATTCCAACGGGTAATAAAATTTCTTTATCAACAATTTTTGCTGATAAATATAGTTTCTTTAAATACATAAATGATCCACATGTAAGAAATGCTTTGTCTTATACCTCAGAGCATATGGTTCAACCAAAGTTAAATAAAGAAATTGAAGAGAAGAAAAAACTTGCTTCAGAAGAAGCTAGAAGCCTTGTAATGCCGATAGCTACCGGTATTGCGACTACTATGGCGATTCCGACTGTGTATGGTATTGGACGTACTTTGATGGATAGGTTTGGTACTCATACCTTAGATCATGGTACTGGTACCTTAACAAGAGTATTTGGTAATAAAGATTTAGTTGCAAAGGCTGCAGCTAAAGTTTTTGAATCAGCTGGATATGAGCATTGTGGGGCTAATTTATTAACAAAAAATAGCCATCTCTTAGTTGATTCAGCACTCAAAAATACGATGAGACAAAGGATTACTACCCATCTTGCAAGTGAAGCTGGTGGAAAATTAACTGGAGGCTTACTTGCACGAACCACAGAACGTGCAATGGGGAAAGCTTTATTACAAGCAACAGCTCGAGGAACAGGTTTGCTATCACGTGTAGGAAGTTTACCGATGTTAGGTTGGAGAAGTATTTTCGGAGTAGGTTCTAGAGCTCTTGGTTTTATGGGTGGTCCAATAGGACTTGCATTGAGCATTGCATTACCCTTCGTTATTGATTGGGCTGTAGCTGAAACGAGAGATGCATTTACTGCTGCTCAAGGTAAAAAATCAGAGAATCACGGATTTACACCATTCGGTGAATTGATCGGATCTGGTTTCAGAGGTTTTGGTAGAAGTTTTAGTTAATAAGGAAATAATTTTATGAGTTTAAGTACACAAGCATTAGGATTTTTATCTAAGAACTTAGGACCAGGAGCCATCTGGCAAATTGCGACCCAAGGTTTTGCTCGAGCTAAAGATGTTGGATCTTATACTAAATCAGTTCTTTTAGGATCATGGGATGGTCTTCAAAAAGATAATCCAGTTCATGATACGGTGAAGCTTCTTAAATTAGGTCTAGGTGGGCTAGGTGGCTTATGGACAGGATCTACTATGGTGAGAAACTATGAAGAAGGTAGAGCCGTAATGTCTATGAGTGGTAATAAAGACGGTTCTATAGTTTGGTCCGGTGCACAAGCTTTATTACAGGCTTTTAGTACAGGTTTGACTGTAGGCGGCATGCTTATGCCAAATGGTCCTGCCCGTTGGATTATGAAAAATATTCCATCTGTAGCAGTAATACCTTCTTTAGGTGCACTTGCAATGGACCACTTCCAATCGATTTGTACTTGTACGAATAAACATTTCTTAGGTAAGATGGCTCAATTTGGTATGAGTAACTGGATGATTAATTTTAAAACATCTGAAAGCCCAGGTACTGCTTTTAGATCTACTCTGTTTCCGTGGTGGTCTAGAAATATTAGGACCCTTGATGAGAAATTTCTTCAAGCTGTTGGACTTAATTTTAAAAGACCTCATTATTTGAAGGATGCTAATTACGTAAGCGTTGCATGAAAAAACAAGCATTAATTTTAAATGATAATAATTTGGCTAGAAATCAATCTAGCCAAGTGAATTATCGTTCTAGTAATACAGGTGAGCGAGTATCTCAGGATAGAGGTTTTCTTAATTCACCAAGAACTAGATGGAAAGAGAGTTTACATAAGGATATTCCCGCTGAAACCCTTGTAAATAATCAGCTTCAAGATGGTATAGCTTTGGGGCAGGATCTTTTAGTTAAACAACCTTGGAATAGCTCGAAGGCTGTTTTAGGAGGTCTATGGCAAAAAAGCACTGAGCTTATGGATAGTGTTGCTGATAACACAGATCCTAATATTGTTAGAATGAAAAAATTTGGAATGCTTGGTGGTGCGGTATTGTTTATGATTTTTGCCGCTAAAAGTACTTTTTCTTTGATAAATAATTATTTAACTGGTAACAAGAAAGGTAATAAATTGATTCATTTTGCAGACGCTTGTATGAAATGGATAATGGGTGTCGGTATATGGTACACAGCAATTGGTGCTGCAGGTAAGGCTAAATTTCAAGGACTTTATCCAATATTAATGGGTACGGGTATTAGTGCGTTTCTAAGCCAACTTAGTGGATTCTCAGCTGGTGAGAAGAATCTTTTAGCCAATGCTTCTACTGTAGCTGGAGTTAAGAATACCCTTAAAGATTCAGTTGATAACTTAGGCTTACTTTCTAAATTTGTTCAAAGATAGGCTTTGTCAAATCTTGTTTACTTAATTCTTTGTATCTTTAATAAAAATTATGATTTGGCTATTTAAAATTTTAACTAATAAAAACTTAGTAAATTCAGAAAGAAAGGTTAGGCTTCGCTATATTGAAGACAATAATTTTCTCATAGCGGAGATAAAAAAATTAGATATAGTTAAGAGATCACTCACGAAGAGCCAAGTTCAAGGCAATCATTTTTTGAAAGCTATATATAATACCGATTTAAATCAAATAATTTTCTCATTGGAAATTCTCAATAAAACTACTAATTTTCTCTGGGTTTCAAGGAAGAAAGTAGAACAATTAAGAGAGTATTCAGTTAAGGTCAAAGCTACTTTGAAATATATGATTCATTTATCTGAGCTAAATCCAACTGATAATTTTATTGCTAAAAAAGATACAAGAAGTATTTTTAGTTCAATTAAACCAGAGATCGATCTTAGTAAGTTTGATTTCGGTTTTGATAATTTTAAAACTGCTGTTTAAGCATTAAGTAGTTGACAGTGTACGTCATTGCGAGACATCGAAGATGTCGTGGCAATCCACACAACTAGAGCTTTTGGTATATGGATTGCTTCGTCGCTAAAGCTCCTCGCAATGACGTAATTTATCTACCTCAACAACCGCACACAAAAAAGCCTTCTCATTTGAGAAGGCTTTTGATTCGTTGTTGTGGTTTTAAGAATTTAGGTTAATGCTAGTTTGAAAGTTTTCTTGCCAGCGCTAAAAAGCATATCTAAATAAGGAAGAACTTGTTTATAAACCTTACCTGAATAATGCCCAGTTCTTTCTCCAATGTAAGGAAGCATACCTTCAGTAGTCCCTTTGCATTTTGTCCAAGTAGCTTTGATATTTCTACCTTCTTCCATTGCTTTTGTAGCAAAGCCTTGAAAGTCGCCACCAGTAGCTCCTTGAGCTAAATATATGCAGGCGTCCATTGAATCCTTACCAAATATAAATTCATTTACACCCCTAAAAAGATTTAGCCCTACTTGCAAAGGCATAGGAATTGCCATAGTAGCGCAATCTACCGCTAACTCGGACAAGCTACCAATTACAGTATTGTCAGGACCACCAGTGATGCCTTGAAAGGCTTGTTTATAACCACCCCAATGTCCTTTTTTAATTCCATCGAAAATGCCATAAGCATTTTCTAACATAGAAGCGGATCTTCCAAAAAAATTTGAAAATACCATTGCGCCAACTGTTTGCATAACTTAATATCTCCTAACTGTTTAACCGTTTGTTAACAGTGCTTAGATATAAAAAGCAAGATAGGGACTTAATTTGATCCTAATATCAATATTAGTGAGGAAAATTCTTTATAAATATATAAACCATGGGAGAAATTAAACTTAAAGCCGTAAAAATAGATACAGGGTCTAGAACCGAATACAATATCACAACTGAAAGTAAAGAAATAAACTTTAAGATGAATAAAGATATTGGGGATGCTTTTATTGAGTCTAATTTTCTCAATGGGAAAGCTACACCTAAAGATAAGGGAATTAGCCAATGGAGTGAAGATGAAACTGATTATAAAGATAAAGGATATATAGCTGATGGTGATCTTGTACACATGATTCCAATTGGTACGGAAGCTAACGATTGGGCTATGGTTTTTGAAGATATAAATAGTGGTAGAGGAATATCTGCATTCATTGGAGGAACAGATAGAGTTCTTACTGGATTAAGAATCACTGTAGATAAAGGAGTTCTCAAAATTTATGGGTTAAAAAAACCAGAAGTAGATAATTATTGTTGGAGTGGTAATGGTTTAGATAAAGATTCCGTGAAGAGAAAGTTATTGGATCCCGATAAAAACTGTGAACCCATTTCAGTTAATAGTAAAAAATTTAAAAGTTTATTGAAGTTTGTTCTTGATAAATTTGATGACCCTGCAACAACCGATGCTGAACCAGGGACAGAAGCTAAAGATATTTTTATAGATCTTTTAAGAAAAACATTTTCTGATTTAGAAACTAAAATTCACGATCCTGAGAATAATTTTGATGATCAGCAAAATTATTTGAATGAATATGCGAAATTATATACGGTAATTAAAACTCATTTGGGCGATGAAGATAGGACAAATGGCTTGATTTATGGTCTTGAGGATAATCTAATAACAGGGAAAACTGGTTTTCGCAATTTGTTAATTAAATTCTCTGATAATGTAAAAGATCAATTAATTGAAAAAATGCTTAAGGAGAAAGCACCTCTTAATGAGGTTTTAGATGAGCTATTTAAGTTTACTAATTCTGTAGAAGCTAACCTCGGTGATTCAAAAACTTACATCAAAAATATTGAAATCGGAATGACCTTAGATTTAATCAATAAGCATCTAGGATCTAACGTTCAACTTGATACTCAATTGCAAGAAAAAATTACTGATTTTACAAATGGCAATATTGATTTAAATAAACTTGTAAATGAAATTAAATTAAAAGCGATTGATAATATAGAACCAAATAAATTTATTAAGTCTAGTCAATCTCAGTCTGAAGCTCTATCTACTCTATTGACTAAATTAGGTCTAGGGAAAATTAATGACTCTAATTCTAGAGTGCTTGCGTTAAAAAATGAACAAACAGGAACAACTCTAAGCTCATATTTAGTTATTGAATCAAAAGATGGAGATAGATTTAGTTTTAGAGCTTTAGATATTAGTAAAAATGGTAGTGCTAAAACAGTTTTTCATGACAATCAATCTTATAAACAAATTCAAGAATTAATGAAAAAAGCTCATGAAACTACTTACGCAACACTAGTTGAAATGAATAGTGATCGTAAATTAGCAGTTGCCGAATTTGCAAAAATAGATTTCTCGGAAGACTTTGCAAAAACTATTCAAGGAGCATTATTGAAGGAATTTAAAACCAAAGATATTAAAGATTCTAAGGATGCAAACCTCATAGTTAATTTACTTAAAAATGTTACTGATCCTACTGTAGTATCAAAAGCTTTAAAAACATTTTTTGCTACTGCTAATGATGATAATTTTGCGAAGGCAGAAAAGAATCATTTAGTTGCTAAGACTTTAGGTGAATATTTAAATACTCCTACCGATGAACTTAGAAAAAAACTTTTAGCTCCTGAAATGCCCAAAGAAATTCAGAGATTGGCTGTAAATTTACCTACTGATATAAATTACGTCCCACAAGATAGTTTGAAAATTACGATTAGCCAATATACTAATTCTAGAAATGATGCGGCTAAAGAGTTTATTACTGATATCACTAATGCTCTTATTAAACTAAAAGATACTCCTGTAAATATTACCAATGCTGCTAAAACAGAATTTGAATCAAGCTTAAAAGCTGTTTTGGATAAAGTAGAAATAAGTACTCAAGCTGCTACTGAAATTAAAGATGCTTTAAATTTATATATAACTGGTGTAAAAACTGATGTAAGTAGAGAATCAATCAAGGCAAAAGTAACAGAGATCCTTAATAGCCATCTAAAAGAGATTAAAGTACCAGTGGCAGCGCCTACAACGCAAGCAACTACTAATCCTAGTTCAGCTCAAACTGCTAATACAGAGGTGCTAAATAAATTGAAAAGAGATTTAATGGCGATTTGTAGTAAAGGTGCTATTGCAAAACCTGCAGATTCTAGTCAGATGAAAGATTTTATTTATTTGCTCAAAAATGGACGAAAATTACATCCTTTGCACTTAGGAATCATGAGAAGTATTCTTGAAAATTACGGTAGTACGGTATCTGAACTCACTGATTCTGAATTTACCTCTCTTGTAAATGCTAATTTCACTACTGCAATTCAAGCCAGTGATGAACAAGCATGGGGATTTAGTCCTGAGGATATGAATCTGGAGTCAATAGTTACTAAAGTACTAGAGAAAGAACCAAGTCTACGAGATATCAAAGTTGATGTAATTAATTATCAAACTATGTTTGGGAAAGGTTTTGCTACTGGTGATCTTAAAATTGGTTCTAAACCAATTGATGATGAAAATATCAAATTACTTAATGATACGATTCGCGATTTACCAAAAAATAAAAATCTTAGCCTTGATGAAATTAAAGATGTAATAAGAAGACTCGTTCTACGTAACTCACTACCAGAAACTGATTATACTGGCGTTAGTATCATAGATCCATACCCAAAAATCTCTGAGAGAGAGAAGTTTAATTTCGGTAGTTTTGTTCAAGGAATTAAAGAGGATGAAACTTTAGCTAAAGAGTTTGAAGAAGAAATGAAATCCTTTAAAGGGACTATTGATAGATTGGATGCTATTAGACAGTCTAAACTTGCAGGATTGATTTACGATAAAGATGCAGATCCACGTTCATTAAAAATATTAGCTTCTCTAGATCCTACAAAGGATAATTATAAATCTCGTTTAACTGATATTGCGATGGCTTCAAGAAGACTCTGGATGAGTGAGAATTTCTTGGGCTGTCAAAGAAGTACTATGAATGGTACGGCTGTAAATTTAGTTGAATTTAAAGTTGAGGATCGAGTGATTCGTGATCTAATAAAAGAAGTTGGTTTCGATGAGTCTGTAGAAAAGGGTCGTTCAAAAATAAGTAATATAAGGAAGCATGAAAAGCTTTTAAAGCTTTTAACGGATATTGGTTATGAGTATACTCTTGGGAAAGGTAAAGATTCTGAGCAAGTTAAAGTAAATGATGAAGATAGTTTAATTCAATTTTTAGAACGTTTTCAACAAAAAATACATAGTGTGAAGGGCAATAATCAAGAAGAGCAGAGAAAAAGAGTTCTTGATAGTCTAGTTGGGGATATTAGTTTTTGCGTGAATGCGGAATTAGATGTTTATCAAAAAGTACTTAATGCTCAGGTTGATTTAGATTCAGATGAAAAAGAAATTTTATTGAAAAAAGTTCATACAATCTCGGATGTTTTTGGTAAAGATGAAGTAGTAAAAAATATTCCAGGCAAATTTGAACCAGTAAGTGTTGAGGAAATAATGTATTCATTTACAGCGATGATGCAAAAAGCAGAAGCCTTTCATAAAAAACACAAAGTAAAATTTGATGAACTTGAAACGAAAAGGAAAGAGAAAGAAGTTAAGCCTGAAGTAAGACCTTTTGTGCCAACAAAAAGTGCTACAGCCTCTATCTCCCCACAATCCATTAATTTTGATGGTCTTTTCTTAGACCAAGATTTAGAACAATCTAATAAGGCTTTTAATAAGCAAGCAGAAAAAACTTATATAAACGTAGCCTAGTTATTGACTGTACCCCTTAACTTTTTCCTTATATTTGAATGGGTCTATAGCTGTTATAATTTTTGGCTGTTATGTACGCAATTATTGATATTAAAGGTAAACAATATAAAGTTGAGCAAGGTAAGTATCTAGAGATAGATCTTCAAGACAACGCAGAAAATGATCAAGTTAAATTTGATCAAGTTCTTATGGTGTCTGATGGCAAGACTGTTACTCTTGGTAAGCCAACTGTAGCTGGTGCTAGCGTTACTGCTAAAGTAATGAGCCACCTTCAAGACAAAAAAATTATCGTTTACAAAATGCGTCGTAAAAAAGGCTATAGACGTAAGCAAGGTCATAGACAGGATTACACTAAGGTAATGATTGAAGCAAT
>CAYQSL010000038.1:0-1137 GCA_964420165.1 uncultured Gammaproteobacteria bacterium
GTCTTAGTAAGTTTCTTGGTGAAATTAGTAATTAAAGCAGCGATAGTAACTTTATCGTCGTCTTTTTTATCATCAAGAGTCTTGATAGTCATAGTAGTAAGGGTCGCTGTAAGGCTTGCAATACCCTGCATTGGATGATTACTTACAAACAAACCAAGCAACTCATACTCCATCGCTTGCAAATCACGCTCTGGATACTCGTCTTTGACTCCGTTACAGAAATTAGGCTCCACGAGAAAACTCTCTTCAGGACCCGCGATACTAAAAATACTTACTTGTCCTTTTGCCGCATCTTCTTGAGCTTTCTTCGAAGCATTCATAAACGCTTCAAGGTTCTCCACCATTGCTTTTCTGCCAGCTTCAAATGGATCCATTGCCCCACATTTAATTAGGGACTCAAGAGTTTTCTTGTTAACCAATTTAGGATTAATTCTTCTCGTGAAATCCACAAAATCTTTAAATGGTCCATTCTTAGTACGCTCTTCGATAATCGCTGTGGCAGGTCCATCACCAACACCTTTCACGGCGCGCAATCCAAAAACAATCTTGCCCTCAACAGCACTAAAATCTTCCTTAGATAAATTGATATTTGGAGGAATAACTTCTATCCCAAGTCTTTCTGCTTCAACAATATAAACTTTTATCCTGTCAGTATCACCATTAGATGACATGAAAAGTGAAGTCATGAACTCTACTGGATAATTAGTTTTCAGGTAAGCAGTTTGGTAAGTTACAAATCCATATGCAGTCGAGTGAGATTTATTAAAGCAATACTCAGCAAAAGAAATCATCTGTTCAAACAGTTTCTCAGCGAGACTTTCAGGAATTTTGGCAGCGTTATTATTACAACCTTCTATAAATTGTGCTTTATAAGGTAGGAGTACTTCGGGCTTTTTCTTACCCATTGCTCTTCTTAAAAGATCTGCTTCTCCTAAACTAAACTCTGCAAGGACCTGAGCAATCTGCATGATCTGCTCTTGGTAAACAATAGTTCCATAGGTATTTTTTAGAATCGATTCTAGAAGCGGGTGATCATAGACGATTTTTTGCTTGCCACTTTTACGCGCAATAAAATCATCAATCATGCCCGTATCCAGCGGTCCAGGACGATAGAGTGCAATCAGTGCCGAGATATCC
>CAYQSL010000038.1:1147-10675 GCA_964420165.1 uncultured Gammaproteobacteria bacterium
ATGTTGCGTGGAGCTAAGTCTCTTGCAATCTGCTTCATACCAGCAGAAGTCTCTAACTGAAATATTCCAGCTAGATTACCAGAACAAATCATGTCGTAAGTTTTTTCATCATCAAGCGAAATTGAATCTATATCTATTCTTGGAGTGCCTGGGGCAGAATTAATTTCGATAATGTCAATTGCTTTCTTGATCATTGTCAAGTTACGCAAACCCAAGAAGTCCATCTTAAGTAGACCCATTGACGCGCACTCATCCATAGAGAATTGGGTAATGATATTGCCATCGTTACTTTTAGATATAGGTACAAGCTGGTCTATAGGCTGGTCTGCAATAATTACACCTGCAGCATGCACACCAAAGTTCTTGTTCAAGCCTTCGTTTTTCAGTGCAAGGTTAATTACTTCTTTAGCTTCAGGATCACCTTTGTATTTCTTAGCAAACTCATCATGATTCTCAAGCATCCAAGAAATTGATCTTGGTTTACCACGGACTACAGGAATTAATTTAGCGAGTTCCTCTGCCTTAGCATAAGGATATTCAAGTACTCTTGCCATATCCTTAATTACAGCTTTAGAAGTCAGTCTATTAAAAGTGATGATCTGGCAAACACTTTCGTTGCCGTACTTCTCGCGAACATAACTAATAACTTCCTCACGTCTCTCAATACAGAAATCCGTATCAATATCGGGCATTGACTTACGCTCAGGATTCAAAAATCTCTCAAAAAGCAAATCATATTTAAGCGGATCTATATTAGTAATTCCCAAGCAGTAAGCCACGAGAGATCCTGCTGCAGAGCCTCTTCCAGGTCCGACAGGAATACTATTCTTACGCGCCCAATCGATAAAATCCCAAACCACCAAGAAGTAAGATGCAAAACCAGAATCATTCATTACAGTAAGTTCAAATTCCAAGCGCTCAGTAATTTCAGTAGTTAATTCACCAAAGCGCTTTCTTGCGCCTTCATAACTAACTTCTTTTAAGTAAGTCTCAAAAGTATGACCTTCTGGAATATGCGGATCAGGCATATGTACACCAGGTTTGCTCAATAGTTGATAATCAGCAACCTTATTATAGATTTCAGTCGGATTATCCAAAACTGCCTTGCGAATTTCAACTTCGTCAACATGATCCTTGAAAAGCTCAAACATATCTGCTTCTGTTTTAAGAAATTCATGTGAAGAGAATTTCATACGCGACATATCAGAGATGTATTTTTGAGTTTGCAAACAGAGAAGTGCATCATGTGCATTAGCATCATCAAGATTAGTGTAATGGCTATCATTGGTCGCTACAATCTTGATACCAAGCTCCTTTGCGATCCTTATGATCACAGGATTAACTTTACGATCTTCAGCATAGTAATGATCCATTATTTCCAAATAGAAATCATCACCAAAAATTTCTTTATAACCTTGAGCAGCATTGCGAGCTTCTTCATAGCTGTTATTCAAGGCAAGATTATTTACTTCACCGCCAAGACAAGCAGAAAGTGCAATCAGATCACCCGAGTATTGTTTTAAATATTCTTTCGAGATTCTTGGCTTGTAATAGAAACCATTAATGCATGACTCAGAAACAATCTTAATAAGGTTCTTATAGCCTTGATCATTTTTGGCAAGCAAGACCAAATGATAAAGTTTGTATTTGTGTTCTTTACCTTTCAGAGTGTGATCATTATTTACTATATAAACTTCACAACCGATAATAGGTTTGATTCCAGCTTTAACAGCCTCATGATAAAACTTATATGCACCGAACATAGTGCCATGGTCAGTAATAGCAAGACCAGGCATTCCTGATGCCTTAGCTTTTTTGCAAATATCCTCAACTCTGCTAGCACCATCGAGCAGCGAAAATTCTGTATGCAGGTGTAATGCTATGTGTTTGGGCTCAGTAAGTATCATTGGAGCCTTGGTCTCTGCCATATTCTTTTATTTTAACGAGGCTTAGTAGATTTTATTTGTTAATATAATTTAAGCTAGACGTAATTATGAACAAATGGTACGAGCCAAACATAAATCAGTTCCTAAAGAACTCAAAAAAAACTTCTCTTGGCTAGAAAAACAAGGCATTAAATTAGTTTTAGGCATTTGCGAGTGTGCTAGACACAGATATAGCCCTGGTACTATACGACTGGTTAGAGACACAGACGCAGGTTATAAAGCCATAGGCTATACCGGCAACGGCATAATGAATTTCTTTATCGTGGTCCAAGATGAAGAGCTGAAAGAAGCTATTAAAGAAAGGTTTAATCAGGATTAGCTCGTCATTGCAAGGAGCGTAGCGACGTGGCATCCAGTTACTAAAAAATATTATGGAAACTAAAATTGCAAGCATCATCGACTTAACAAACTTAAATCCAAGTGCGACCCTTATCGAGCTTAAAGCCCTTGCTGATAAAGCTCTAGATCAAGGCTTACATTCAGCATGTATACGCCCATCCAAAGTTAGAGAGCTAATGAATTTACATAAACCTTATAGACTTTCAGCAGTAGTTGGCTTCCCAGAAAATAAACATGAAATAGCAGATGTTAATGACTTGGCAAATGTAAAAGCATCAATAGGAAACTTTAGTACTCAATCAAAACAAAATGAAGCTGCAAAAGCTCTTGAAGACGGGGCTATGGAGTTAGATCCAGTAATGAGAATTAGAGATCTTGATAATTTACAAAGTGAATTACAAGGTCTTATTGAAATTTTATATAAATTTGCTTTAGAACGCCATCAAGAGAAATTTTGGATGAAACCAATTTTTTCTTGCGAGATTTTAAGTGGTGAAGAGATAGAGAGAACAGTAAAAATATTTAGTGATGTAGTTAGTAGATTTTATGAAAATAATTCTGACGCCAAAGACAGAATAAGATTTGCTTATAAGAATTCCACTGGTTATATCAGCACTAAAGTTGGATCTGGAGTAACTTTGAAAACGACATCGCCAGAGTTAGTATCTTTAATTGCGGGACTACTAAATAAATATGATCCAAATAGAAATATTTCTATCAAAGCCGCTGGCGGTATTCGAGACATCGAAACTGCTTCAGCAATTAAGAAAGCTGCTGATGGCAGATTAAGCCATATTGGCACCAGCGCATTGTTTACTGAAGTTAGTAACAAGAGCGCGTACTAGACGTCATTTGATATTAAAAATCGCAAGTAGCCTATAAGCCGGGTTCTGTAATAACTTGCGTTATTGGAATCATCTATCTGGGACCAGGATTACTCCTAGCCTCTAGCGGAATTCAGGTAAATCTAGGGAAGCGAGCAGCTTTAATCCTAAACTTAAATACCCTTACCTTGCACCTTCAGTGGGGTTTACCGAGCTAAGACCTCTCGATCTTACTGGTGAGCTCTTACCTCACCTTTGCACCCTTACCAATTACTTGGCGGTATCTTTCTGTGGCACTCTCCTCACGCTCACGCGCACTGGCAATTAACCAGCAACCTAAGCTCTAGCGGTGCCCGGACTTTCCTCTCCTCTTTGCAGAAGAGCGATTGCCTGAACTACTTGCGGTAATTATTGTAGCTTGTTTAGTTTGAAAGATATTTGTCTAAATGTTTCTTAGTAAAATTATGGTTAGCGATATGAGCTTCTTCATTAAATTCAAAGTCATCAAAGTTTAAATATTCAACAATTGCCTTGATTGTTTCAAGATTCACAGAAGAACCCTTTAAAGATTCTTCTTCATAAGCTTTAGTAAGTTGTTCAAAGAATACATTTCTTAATTTAGTTGCACTTTTGTTATCGATTTCATGAATATTTCTTATAGTCTCTATCATTGGTTCATTTAATTCAACTTTTTTACTAGTTTTTAAATAGAATTCTTTTTTGATTTTGCGCATCAGCCCCATGTCATCTAAGTAACGTAAAACTTCTGTAGCAGTAATGTTAGGTATTGGTTGCAAAAGATTTGCAGTAGCCCTTCTTGTTGCTTCACGAGTTTTTTTTGGTTGAAGATGATCAACTCCACCAAAATTTAAAAGTCTATCAACCGAACTTTGATTCAAGTATTGAGTTAATCTATTTACAGGCACACTCAAATCCTATCACAGACTAATTTCAAAAGCAGAACCCTCACCGAGCTTAGATTTTACATTAATCTGCCAGCCATGCAGGTCAATAATGCCTTTAACTATATTGAGTCCTAGACCATTACCCTGAATGTGAACCCTATCTTTAATTCTATAAAATTGTTCGAAGATCTTAGCTTGATCGTCTTCCGCAATCCCTAAACCGGTATCTCGAATAATAATTTGCTTAGAATTCGCTTCTACAAAAACCTTGCCACCATCTCGATTATATTTAATCGCATTATCCACTAAGTTGGAAAGCAAATGATCAAGCAGTTTTTGATCAGCCGCAACATGCAAATCATTAGCAACTAAATTCTCTAAACTAATATTTTTCTCTTTAGCACGTGACTCTAATGTCTCAAAAACCTTATCAACTCTAGCTTTAAGAGGCAAGCTCACTTTATGCAAATCAATTACACCATTTACAATATGACTTAAGCTAAGCATGTCATTTACTAAAGTACCTAAACGATCAGCTTCAAAATTTAACTTCGCCAAATATTCATCACATTTAACGGGGTCATTTTTAGCACCAATGATCAAAGTCTCAGTAAGTGTTTTGATGTTTTGAATTGGGCGCTTTAATTCATGAGTAGTTTGTTTCATGTCCTGATAGACAATAGGAGTTAGTTCTAGCAAATAGTCATCGCTATTGGGTTTAGAAAGATATAAATTAAAATATTGACCTTCCAAACTAATCTCGAATCTTTTAAATTTTAAACTTGCCTGTTGTAATTCATCATCAAAGTTACCCGCAAAAATTTCTTTAAGTAGTTTTACAAAATTAATTAGCGTTGGACTTAAACTTGCCAAAGCAGAAATATTTTTATTCAACTCTGCAATATCCCAGCCAAGTAATTTTTGCGCGGCTGGATTTAAATATGAGAATTGTCCCTTGGCTAAAGTGATGATTGCGGTATGAGTTTTATTGGTTAAGGGATCCATTATTGTCAGTCTTTAAGGTTAATCCACAGAATAGTTAAGATTAATGAGCAGTTACACCTATAATCTATCAAATTTCTATCAAAAGGGCCCTTCTATATATAGGAATTTAGAGATTTTCTATGGATTTCAGTTTAGTAAATCAAATACTCACGAAAGGTCCAAGCATTGCTGCTGATGTGGTTAAGGCGGCCACTGATGCCTTATCTACAAAAGTAACTGAATCTTCTGAAACTAAAACTTCCCCAACGATTGAAGAAAAACCAAAAGACAGTTTTACAGACTCCAATGGAGTTGAAACTACTGAAACAAGTGCAAGCTCAGCAACACCAACAGTAAGTGATGTGCTTAAAGCTGCAACAGGTTATACACTCGATGAACTTAGTAAAACTGCATCAGAACTTGTAGGTGTTAAGAACGAAACTGATAAAGCAGAATCTAATGAAGGGATTGCCACGTCATCTTCAATGGCTCGCAATGACGTCAAATCAAATATTGAGTCTGGAGTAAAGACGGCTAGTAAGTGGCTAGCTCAAGGTTTTGGCTGGGCAGCAAAAGCTATAGCAAGTCCAGTAACAGCATTTACTCAGTTAGTTACTCATCCAACTGTGACTAAAATATTTTCTAATATCACTGAAACTTTTTCTGATATCAATGATTATTTCATCAAGCCAGTCCTTGGCTTCTTTACAAATACATGCCGCTCTTTGTTTGGCAATTCATATGCATGCAAAGCAAAGAGAGAAGCTTACCAAGCTAAGCTTGATAATGAAAAGTACTATCAAAAACAAGACCAGCAAAGAGCTTATGATCAGAAGGTCTATGAACAAAAACGAAATGCATTAGCTACAGCAGACGAAGCTGCTTATGAAAAGCAAGTAGAAGAAAGAAAGCAAATAGCATTATCTGAAGCTCAAAAAAGATCTTCAGAAACTCCAGCTCAAAAAATGGCAAGTAGCTTTGGTAAGTTTGTCGATAGCTCTACAACTATGGTACAAGTGCTTCAAGATTTAGCTAGCGATATACCAATCGATAAACTTGTTATGGAACTTGAACAACTTGGAATTAACGTCCATGCAATTAAAGATCAAATGGACAAACTTGGTAACAATGGTTTGTTCAAAGAAGCATTAGTTCAAATTATGAGAAGCAATGGTATAGATATGCATAGTTCGTTACTTGAAAAGAAAGCAACAGAGATGGTTTTAGCGGCGTAGTTGCCTAAAAGCCTCATAGTAAACAGTTTGTACAGTACTCGCTAAATTCAAACTACGAGAATTATCAGAACTCATCGGCACCGTAATGGCATTATCCCAATTTGTTTGCATCAGCTCCATTGGCAGACCTTTAGTCTCTGGACCAAAAACCAAATAGTCACCTTGAGAGAATTTCACATCCCAAAAAGTTTTAGTAGATTTAGTTGTAAGGAACCAGAGTTTCTGTAAGTCTTTGCCTTGGATAAACTCTTCCCAGTTTTCGTAAATTTGGTAATCAAGAAATTCCCAATAGTCTAGAGCTGAGCGCTTAAGATGTTTATCGCTAATCTCAAAACCCATTGGTTTAATCCAATGCAGCTTAAGATCATTAGCCACGCACATTCTGGCGATGTTGCCACTGTTCTGTGGGATCTCGGGTTGGAAGAGGACTATGTTTATAAAGTTGTTTTTCATATTGTCATTGCGAGCGTAGTCTTCGCGTCATCGCGAAGCCACGAAGTGGCTGTGGCGATCCACACCACCATAGTTTCCAGTAAGATGGATTGCTTCGTCACTTCGTTCCTCGCAATGACGCACTAATATCTAACTCTTGTAACATCAAACTTTTAGCTTGCGCCAAGCTTATAGTACCAGCCAGTAAATCCAAAACTATATTTCTAAATACTCTTGTAGCAATCGCATCAACTCCGATTTGTTCAAGATGTTTAAGATCAGCTAGATTCTTACCAAAACCAGTAACTATAACGTTCAGAGCTGAATTAGACTCTTTAATAAATTTCACTAAATCACTGACATGAATTGCTTTTGGTTTCAATAGTAATTTCAAAGATTTATCTTCAAGAAATTGTTTACGAATTCTTTGATAGTCACGCGGAGTTTCAATAGTTGTAATCAGCAAGTTAGTTTTTGATTTCTCATAAAGATTATATTTCTTAGCAAGCTCATCATCTACAGTAAAAACTCTTTTTAGAATATTTGCTTGCTTAAGTTCTGGATATGGTGCTTGTAAAGATCTTAGGAAGCTCATTGGATCTCTAGCTTCCATTGGGAAAATTTTAACTTTACTTACAGCTAGATTTTTGGTTTGTAATTCTTGGAAATCTTCTTTGCAGAAAATACCTGGAATATAGTCAATAGCTGTATTTGCAAGATACTTATAAATTTCATCATCGAAGGCTGGGGCGAACATTTCTAGAGTGTCAGTGCCGTCATTGCGAGCCATCGAAGATGGCGTGGCAATCTCCTTGCGCAGGGGGATTGCTTCGTCACTCCGTTCCTCGCAATGACGTACATGTTTTTCCAAGACATCCACCGCCACCAAACTCCCAAAACAAAACTTATCAGGATGCTTAGTAACCGCTTCCAGAACTAAATCCATATGATCAATGATCTGTGATGAAGCAAAACTAAATTCAAGCTTCTTAATAGCAGAATCTTTATGTGATTCTTTATACTCAAGAAATACATCAATGATATTTTTATAGAGCTCTGCCGTGTCCTCATAACTAAGAACTGTCTCGCCAAGGTTTAAATTGATAATGGGATAGAATTCCACTAGAGCTAATCATAACTTCAAGGGCGCACCCTAGAATCAACCCTCAAATTATGGTAAAATATATTATATAGTACCGCTTTCTCGAGAGTATATAATATGAAATATATAGATTTTAGACAGAATTTCAAAAAAATCATTGTACTTACTCAAAATCAAATCAGGTTAATTGAACCTGATTTCAATATTAACCGCCTTGGTGACTGGCAAAAAAAAGGTTATTTGAAAAAAATAATCAAAGGTTACTATATTTTTGCCGATCAAGAGTTGAGTGAAGATGTTTGCTGCCATATTGCAAATCAAATTTATAAACCTTCTTATATTTCGACTTATTATGCATTGAGATATTACAACTTAATACCAGAAGGAGTTTATGAATTCACTTCAATAAGTTCTAAGCAGACTAGAAGATTCAGTACAGATATAGGCAGATTTTCCTATCGACATATTAAGCCTGAATTATTTTTTGGCTATACTGAGTGCCAGCACTTAGGCTTTAGCTATTACATAGCTGATTTAGAAAAAGCCATATTAGATTTTCTTTATTACGATCCAGGATTAGAGATAGAAGATGACTACGTGCAACTACGAGTTTCGCCTGAAGAATTTTTCAGAGCCTGCAATTTAGATAAACTAAAAATATATTTAGCCAAGTTTGAAAACAAAAGCTTGGAAGCAAGAGTTGAAAAATTCTTGAAATGGAGTGTCGCTCTAAAATTTCCAAACTAAGTTTCATTGGCACTACAGCGAAGCAGGAGGAGAATATGAAAACAGAATTGATAGCAAAATTACATAAAATATTTGAAGAGCATGTTCATAATCAAGATGAGATTGAATTTTGGTATGCACGAGAACTACAAAATTTATTGGGTTATGATAAATGGGAAAATTTTGAGAAGGTTATAGCAAAAGCTAGAATAGCTTGTAAAAGCTCTAATCAAGAGGTTTTTGATCATTTCCTTGAGGTCAGGAAAATGATCAAACTTGCTAAAGGGGCGGAACGAGAAGTAGTTGACGTAAAACTAACTCGTTATGCTTGCTATCTAATAGCCCAGAATGGTGATTCTCGTAAAGAAGAAATTGCTTTCGCCATGACATATTTTGCAGTACAAACTCGTAAACAGGAAATCTTAGAAAAGAGACTTAGTGAATTAGAACGAGTACAAGCTAGAGAAAAGTTATCAGCCTCAGAGAAAGAATTTTCAAGTATTGTATTTGAACGAGGAGTAGATAGTCGAGGTTTTGCACGTATTCGCAGCAATGGCGATATTGCTCTTTTTGGTGGTTATAGTACTCAAGAAATGAAAAGTAAATTAAAGATACCAATTCAAAGACCACTTGCAGATTTTCTACCAACAGTAACTATCAAAGCAAAAGATCTTGCAAATGAAATTACCAACTTTAATATAAAGAAAAAATCTGATATCGATGGTGAGTCTGACATTAGTCACGAACATGTGAAGAATAATAAAAACATGCGAGACATGCTTAAAAAAAGTGGGATCATACCAGAGAATCTACCTCCAGAAGAAGATCTCAAAAAAGTTCAAAGGCGTTTAAATTCTGATGATAAAGAAATTCCAAAACGCACGAATAAGCTAAAAAATAAAAAATGATATATAAAATGCGATCTTACCTCTTGTAGACATTCACAATTTCCAGCCCTGAAATCCTGCCAGCAAGGGCTTTACGTAAAGCATCTTCCACTTGGAAAGCTTCTTCTTTACTAATTACTGGAAGTTC
>CAYQSL010000039.1:0-10629 GCA_964420165.1 uncultured Gammaproteobacteria bacterium
ATTCGAGAAAAATGTAACTTGTGTACACAATTGGATTTTTTTATCATTCGTGTGGACCCCATTTCCGAAGGTGTAAAATTTTACCTTCGGAAATTTCCCCTACTCTCTCTTCAAAAATAGGCTTGCCTACGCTTCTCCTTGTCATTGAAATCAATCCCAGCTTTAAGGTCTTCTCAACTGATAAAATTAAAAGGTAGATGTCCGATTATAGAACTGAAATTGTCGATTATATTTGTGAGCGCTTTGCGCAGGAAGATCAGTTGCTGAAAGACGTTCTGGAACAGCAACGCGCAGGTGGTGGACCGATGATGAATGTTGGTCCTGACCAAGGAAAGTTTTTAAATTTACTTGTGAAATTACATAAGCCAAAAAATATTTTAGAAGTAGGCAGTTACTTTGGTTATAGTTCCATTTGGTTTGCGCGTGCAGCTAAAGAAATAGGTTCACATTTATACTGTGCTGAAATCTCTGCGCCGCAATGTGAAATCATCAAAACTAATTTAGAAAGAGATAGTTTAAGTGAATGCACAACCGTGCTTCAGGGCTCTGGCATAGATGTCATGAATAAATTTATTAGTGAAGGTAAATCCTTCGACATGATTTTTGTTGATGCTGATAAAACTAATTATTCTAACTATCTAGATCTGGCAGCTAAACTGCTTCCTAGCGGTGGTCTATTACTCGTGGACAATTGTATTTGGGATAACAAAGTGCTTGATAAAGTAAATCCTGATTCTAGTACTAAAGCAATTCAAGCTTTTAATGACAAGCTTGCTGCTCATACTGCTTTTGATTCTTTGATTGTGACCATCCAAGACGGCTTGGCATTTGCAATTAAGAAGTAATAGGTATTTCGATTGACACCCTTACTTTGCAATTGTTATTCTTGAGCCATGGCGATTGGAAGAATTCATAGATCACCAGATAATCTGAAACCAGGTAATCAAGCTGGCTTCCCTGCAGGAAATTCTTTGCCGAACAATTCTGGGGTTCCAAGCATGAATCCTCAAATAGCTTTTGATTTAGCTAAAGAGGTAATTGAACCTACAGATATTCTTTATCCTCTGAATCTAGTGCTTGCGACTCAAAGTATTAGCGCAGCTTCAATTGCTGATTTAATCCCTGATGGCGATAGAGTCTCTTGGATGAAAGCAGAGATTGTTAAAGCAGACGAAGCATTGCTAGCTTATGTTACATATTCGTCAGATATATATCCAAGAAATTATTTATCTAAATATAAATCAAGCTTAGAAATAGAATTAATTTCTACACTCGTTGAACAAGGTGGACTAGATGATTCTAAAAAGAAAACAGAGATTTTTTCTTTAATGCGAGGAGGGGTGTTTCTAGCTTCAATGCAAGAATTGAATTGGGATAAAAATTTAAATTCTAAGCAAACAACTAATTTCCAAAAAGCAATAGGAGCCTTTGTTAGAGAACGATCCCTAAAGGCAATGGATCTTGTTCGAGAATATATTATTGACAATCGTCAGTTAAGTATCGATAAAATTACTGAACTATTAATTAAATCATTGGCTCTTCTATTAAAGAATGCCGACTTAAATGAAACAACAATTAGAAGCGAGGCTTTTAAAACTTTTGTTGATCTTTTGCAAATAACTCAAGGTGAATATCTAAGTTCGCTTAGATATCAAGATGATAGAAGTGAAATTTTGGAAGCTTTGAAAGCTTATCCAATAGACTGTCTAAATGCTTTAACTTCAGCAAGATTTGTTCGTCTACCTGTAAGATTTCTTGAAGATACCCTCTTGATAGATCATTCTAGGCGATTTCTTCCTGAACTCTTTGGTTTTATTGATGATCTGATTGATAAGAAAAATGCTTTCCAATATCCTGAACTGAAAAAAAGAATTTTAGACTTGGCTTTAGAATATTGTATTGGTAGACATCATTGTAGTACTGAATTTGATAATGAACGTAAAATACAGAAGGGCATTGGTATACAGTATATGACCCCGTTTGGATTAAAAGATTTGAATCCAGCAATTACTCAAGCTTTAGCTCAAGAAAGAACAGAAGAATTTATTAGGAAACTTATCAATAATCCTGATAATGATCCTAGGCTTAATAACACAATGATATTACTTGATAATGATCAACTTTTTCCAGATCGAACAATTGTTCAAAAGATATTGAACCCAGGAAGATTCCGTATGAGTACTTGAAAAATACAAGCACTTTAATATCTATTTAAGAGCTGATCAATGCTAATAGTGCCCATATTGTAAGAAAGCTTAGCTTGAGCGATATTGTAGTCAGCAGTGCTGTTAATAAGGTTTAGCTGGGCGTTAGTAAATTCAGTTTGTCTTTGCAAAAGATTGATCATAATTTCTAGACCATTTTCATATCTAAGTTTTGATAATCTCAATGCTTCTTCAGCTGCAAGAAGCTCTTTAAGAGAGGCTTCCACTAGAGACTTAGATTTTTGAAAATCAATATATGCAAAGCGCAGACCTTTTTCTATTTGTTGCACTTCTTGTAAATAAACTAATTTAGCTCTTTTGACTTGAGCTTTCGCTTTAAGAGCATTGCTAGCTGCAGTTGCTCCTAATCCTTTACCAATATCATAATTAGCTTCTATACCAAAAGTTGTTAAACCAAATAATTCTTCATAGAAACCAGGACCAGTTCCGGTTTGGTCTAAGTAGACATCTACATAAGGAAGAAAATCTCCAGCTTTAGAAAGAGCTTCACGAAGTGCACCCTGTTTGAGTTTTAAGGTGCTTTGAATGTCGGGATTGTTTTTAAAAGCTGTAGTTAAAAAGTCTTTCATAGTGAGTGATTCATCTATGAGTTTCATATCTCTGATTTGTTTTTCATCTATGACAAAGGGAGTTAGTAGTGGGTAATTAAGATGCTCTGCAAGTAAAATTTGTGTAGTTCTAAAATTTGCTTCTTCACTAATTAAGTTTTGTTGAGATCTAGCAACATTTGCTTCTGCTTGAAGTACGTCATACCGAGTGCCAGTACCTACATCAAAAAAAGTTTTGGCAAGATCTAAGTTGCCTTCAGTCTGCTTTATAGACTGCAATCTAGCAGATAGGGCTACTTGGGTTTTAAGTAAGCTGTAGTAGTTGCTTACTGAATCAAGTAAAACTTTGTTATAAGCAGATCTTTCTCTGGCGTTAACTGCTTGTTTGTAAAATTTTTCTGCAAGTGTTAGAAAGAGTTTTGCTCCACCATTAAAAGCTCTATAGTTCATCCTAATACCAGCAGAAGAGATACCTTGATCAACTGGAGCTTGAAAGCCTGAATTCAAGAAGAAAGTACCATTTAAATGTCTATAACTTGCTTTCATCGTTACATCAGGTAGCATATTTGAGAAACGGCTCCAATACTGCCATTTAGCAATATTAGAATCTGCTCTAGCGATATTGAGATTAAGGTTGTTCTCAACAGCTCTTGCCAGAATATCTTCCAAATGTATAGGCAACGGTTCTTCTAGAGAGGCTTCTAGTTTGATTGGATCATAATCAGTGCCTGGATGTTTTTGATAAAAAAGCTCGTTAATTTTAATTTCATTAGTATTGATTGCTTCTAAGCTTGATAGAAGTGATGAGTCAAGAAAGATACTGTCTCCATTATTTAAATTCGCAGCTCTTGGACTAAGCGCTGGAGTGGGAGTAGTGGCTTTAGGCACAGAAGGCTTTGCCGTGACCGAATTAAAAGCGCTGAGAAATAAAGCTAATACTGATACTTTTAGAAACTTAGTAGCGATTTTATGATTCCTCATTATAATCATAGTGTGAAGCTTGTTTTTTTGGGGACTCCAGATTTTGCTGTTCCTAGTCTTGAAAAGTTAATTCAAGCAAATGATGTTGAAGTAGTAATTGTTGTAACCCAACCGGATAAGTTAGTTGGTAGAAAGCAGATATTGACTGCTCCTCCAATTAAGACAGTAGCAGAAAAAAATAAAATTCCTGTTTTTCAACCTGAAAAAATTAATCAAGATTCGGCTTTGCTCGAAACCCTCGCGAAGCTTAAGCCAGATTTCCTAATTACAGTTGCTTATGGACAAATCCTTAGAAAAGAAATCATGGCTATTGCGCCAGTGATAAATTTGCATGCAAGCTTATTACCTAATTATCGCGGTCCTGCGCCTATTAATTGGATGATCATTCATGGCGATAAAGAAATTGGTCTTACAACTATGCTTAGTGATGCTGGGGTAGATACTGGTGATATTCTACTTAAAAGTTCTATTGTGCTTGGTGATAATGAAGATGCAAGTGAGGTTGGCTCTAGGCTTTCTGCGTTGGGCGCTGATCTATTGCTCGAAACCTTGAGAAAATTTTCTGACTTGCATCCAGAAGAGCAAGAAGCGGCTGAAGATCCTAATAAGCAACTAGCGCCTTTTATGGATAGGAAGCTGGGGGTTATTGATTTTGCGGCAAAGGAAATAGTTTTAGGTTCAGCAAATCCAAAGCAAAGTGATTTTAAAGTCATCATGGAGAATTCTGCTCAAAATATTCATAACTTAGTTAGAGCCTTGCAACCCTGGCCTGGAGCGAGTTTTAGCTACCAAGGTCAAAAGATTTCTATATTAAAAACTAAAGTAATAAATCTAGATTCAACAAAGTCGCCAGGTGAAATTGTTGAAATAAAAAAAGACACTAAGTCATTTGTGGTTGCTACTCAACAAGGTTTACTTGAATTAATAACTTTAAAGCCCGAAGGCAAAAATGAATGTGATGCTTTCAGTTGGCTTAATGGTCAGAGATTAAAAATTGCTGATAGCTTAAGCTGAGATTTGAAAGTTCTTCCCAACTGTTCCATCTTTACTTTGTGGAATTGTGACTTGTACTACAGCTCCAATAGTTCCAGTTTTTACAGCTTGATCGTTAGCTGTAAAACCAGGCTGACGCATCATTGGTAATTCAAATATTTGAGTTCTTTGAGTTTCTTTTACTTGAAGATTGTTTTGGTCATGAGCACGTGAATTTACTGCACCTTTAACAAGTTCATTAATTGCTGCATGTCCTATAACTATTTCGCCAACCATGATGCTTATAATTCTACGCTGCTTGAGCTTTTGAATTCCCTACTTTAGCTAAAGATTGTCCTATCTGCCTATTTTGTGTAGATAAAGAAGCGCTTCTATCTGTACTAGGTGTAAAAAGACCTGCAATTCCGGATAAAGTTGCACCAGCAATAAGATCAACAACAGCACTTCTTGCTGGTTGTATTTGTTGGCCTTGAATTGGATTTATTCTCATCGCTTCCCTCGAAATCTAATCAAATTATTAATTAATTCAGATTTCCTTTATATTCTAGATTGAGGGTTTATAAAATGTCAAGGTTTTAATAAAGATATTTATTAGGAATGTCATAAAATGACAAATTTCCTTACATTTCGTCAGGACGTAATTCTTCACCTTCATCATTATGACCAGGCATTATCTTAGAAAAAACAGTGAAAAACATGATGAGTACGAAGCTTAAAGCTCCAAAACCTAAAACTACTCCCTTCCACATGCCTTCAAAAATCATAATTTTATTCTATCAGTTTGAACCTGCAAGGCAGCATTAAATGAATAACTTATAGTATCCGCCACAGATACACCTTCTATATAGTTGCCTAGCAGCTCGATGCCGGGGTGCTTCTCGAGTTCTTTCTTGAGATTTTGGATAATCTCGTGGTGACCTAGATTGAACTGTGGAATTCCTCTATCAATGCGCTTTTGATTGATTAGTTTGAAATGTTCTGTTGTAAGTTCAGTATTAGCCAAAGGTTGAAGAATCTCAATTAATTCTTCGATGATAGTTTCATTTAAATCATTCTCGCTGAAATCCAGTATTTGTGAGTTCCTCGCGCCACCAGCAAAGTTCAAAAGCAAATACTCATCTGCTAAATGTCGTGAAGGAAATAGTTCAGAAGCAAAAATAGATCCTAATAATAAATGGTCTTGCTTGGAATCAATGAAGCCAAAGGCAGCAAAAGTTTTTTGACCTTGTTTACTGAATAAATTTTTATCCACGCTTATTGCTGATAAATAAACTGGAGCATAATAGATTTGATTAAGCAGGCTTGGGATTTTTAAAGACATAGGTTCTAGTATTTGAGCGGCTTCAAAGGCTTTAGTAGCTATAAATAAATTCTCTGTTTGAATTCTATATTCTTGCCCTTCGCTTAAAATACTCAGCTCGTAAAGGTCTTTATCCTTGGCAAGCTTAATTGCAGAATTTAGAAGTATATTGTCTTTGCCGATATATTCGGCGATTCTTGCGGCGAAGCTTTGCATGCCATTTTTGAAAGAAATGGTTTCTAAAGGTTTCGATTTTTTCTTAGAGCTTTTAATTAATCCCCAGAGAATTGAGCCATGTTCTTGTTCGAGTTTATATAGTTTCTTTAAGGCTGATTTGGCTGAAAGTCTCTTGGTATCGCCAGCCCAGATACCTTGCAAAGCGCTTGCTACGATATTGCTAGCTATCTCTTCGCCAAATTTGCGGCGTGTAAAATCATGTACGCTTTCTTCTTCTACTTTCTTGGAAGATTTTTTAAAAGGCTCTAGGAGAATTCGTAATTTCGCGCGCAAGCTTAGTAACTTAGAAAAAAGCATTTTAATTGGCTTTGATTCAACTTCAATCAGTTGGTTTTTTAGATAGAGAAATCTTTTCGAGTCTTTTAGTTTGTGACTTAGGACTTGATCTGAAAAATCCAAAGTCTCAATCATCTCCATAAGAGCAGGTGAGCTGCTCATAAGTGTATTAGGACCAAACTCATAAATAGAGTTTTTGTAACTATGACTTTGCCAAGTTCCACCAATAAAAGATGATTTCTCTACAACTAAGACAGAGTAGCCTAATTGCTTCAGCTTGAAAGCTGCACTGATACCGGCGATACCGGCTCCTATAATAATATAATTATAAGACTTCAAAACTTGCATTTATCGTAGCGCTAACTTCCAAATCCCCTTCACTAAAAGACTCAGGTGTTGATTCAGGCGCATTGCCTGCATCATATGCCATGGTTTTTGCCATATATGCTCTAGGGTAAGGCTCAAAGTTTGATGATTCGCTTACTGTTTGAGCTTTACCAAGTTCGGCACCAATTGCTTTTAGGATGTTCTCCGCTTTTTCTCTAGCGTTTTTCATGGCAATTACTTGAGCTTCATTGATTAATTTGGTTTGATCAATTAAACCAAATTGAACATTTTCAAGCCTGTTAGATCCATTGGAAACCACCGCTGCAACCACTTCTGCGATTTTCTCTGAAAGCGTTTTAGAACCTATATCTAGTTTCTCAATATCTACATTAAAAGTTCTGTAAGCTGCGTAACCTTTAAGTTCATTGGTTTTGCCGTTGTATTGATATTCTTCTTGAATTGATAAATTCTCTAAATGGATTTTCTTCTCAGGTATACCGAGGTCTCTTACTGCATTTAAAACTTTCTTGGCAATCTCATCATTTTCTAGTCTTGCTTTCTCTGCAGCTTTATTGACGTTCTTAATTGCAAATCTTACAGAAGCTTTGTCTGGGGCTGATTTTAATTTAGCAGTACCGCTAACCGATATAGTTCGAGTGTGCTCGTGAGTTCCACAGGCACATTCTGCAAAAACAGCAGCTGTTGATGAAAAACTTATTGCTATTGCTGCAAAAAGACGGAGTAAAAATTTAGATTTCATATTGTCATTATAGAATACCTCTTGCCGATTGGGCTTGATAAAGTTTGTTTATATGGCTAGAATTATCTAATCATGACTACTGTTGATCAAATTCAAAGACCTTTCACAGATAAAGGAAGAAAATTACAGCAAGCATTAAATACAAGCTTAAATCCTTATAGAGCAGACTCTGATGGAAATAATCCAGATGTTGCAATAGATCAATTAGTAGAGGCAGAACTTGTTTTAAAAAATCCACAGTATCAAGTAGAAGCAGATAAATTAGCGGAAAAATTATTGAAGCAAGAGGCAATTAGAGATGCACTTGCAACTCTGCATATAGAGCCAGAGAATGGCTTTGCTAAAGCAATACGTCATCTTAATCTATGTGTCCCAGATTCACCAGGAGCAAGCAGTATGTGGGAACGCGAGCAGTTGCGCCATGATCTACGTCCTACATTGGCAAAAGAACTCATATCACGTTTTGGACATAAAATAGGTTTTAATTTAGCTGATAAATTGAAAGATAAATACGCTGCGCAGAAAGCAGCAGCAGCTTAAATTAATACTACTCTTTCTAGAGGCTTAGACCAATTACCTTCTTTGTCTTGAATCATAAGAGAAAGTTTGTGGTAACCACGGCTTAGGGAGTATTTAGCTAAAGATCTGCTATTACTAACATTGCCATCTTTGCTTGAAACCCACTTATAAGCTTTGATTTCTCTCAAGTTCTTAGAACCTGCTTGTACAAAGAATGTACTTTTGTTTTTAGCAAATTTATATTTGATTGTATCTGCAAGATTGAATGTTCCAGTAGATCTAGTTTCTCTTACAGTTAGAGCTTTGTACGCAGGACTAGACCACTCACCATTTGCATTCTGTACTTTTAAACTAATAGTATGTGTCCCTAGAGCTAAGTTACTAAGAGTGATGTTTTTGTCACTACCTAAGTAACCATCTACGTCAGAACTCCACTCGTAGCCAACGATCTCTGAATCGTAATCACTGCCTGAACCTGTAACACTTACTAGTTCAGTTGTGAGTGCTTGAGCTGGCATAGTGATGCTGTCAACGCCTAGAGTGAATTTAACATTAGCGCTCACACCACCAACTTTCTCTGGAGAACCAGGATAGATAAAGAAGGTAGTTGGATAGGTAGAACTCATGATCAATGATCTAGTCTCCGCTGAGCTAAGTTTGCGTAATTTATTTTTTGATTTTATTAAAGCTGCAATACCAGCTACATGCGGAGATGCCATTGATGTTCCACTCTTGATACCATATTGGTTTCCAGGAGTAGTGCTCATTATCCATGAGCCAGGAGCAACTATGTCTACCCAAGTACCATAATTTGAAAAACTTGATTTAGTGTCATTGTCTGCAATTGAACCAACTGCAATAACTTGAGGTAATGCTGCAGGGTAAGTTGGAGTTGAACTACCATTATTACCAGCTGCTGCCACTAAAACTATACCAACGCTATCGGCAAGATCTAAAATATCATCTAATACATCAAGCTCAGCACCAGCGAAGCTCATGTTGATTACATCTGCATCATTATCAATTGCATAAGTAATAGCTTGAATGATGTCTGAAGTTGATAAGAATGCTGAAGCACCTGTAGAATAACCTGCTCTAAGAGGCATGATTTTTGCTTTTGGAGCGATACCACTGATTCCTACATTGTTGTTTTGATTAGCTGCGATAATTCCTGAAACGTGTGTTCCGTGAGTATTAACATCCATTGGATTGTTGTCTTCGCCGTTACAATCTTCTGAACTAATACAGTTGAAACCTGCATTGTCTACGAAATCCCAACCTCTAGTATCATCAACGTAACCATTCTTGTCATCATCAATTCCGTTACCCGCGATTTCATCTACGTTGTTCCAAATATTGTCTTTAAGGTCTTCGTGATTATAGTCAACACCAGTATCAATAACTGCTACAACTGCATCTTCGCCTTTAGTGTATTGCCAAAGTTGTTGTGGATCTAATTGTTTAAGACTAAGTTGTTGATAAGCTAAAGGATCATTAACTATAGTTGTATAGTCTGAAGTTGATCCACTGATTTCATAAAGATTGTTAGCAAAAACTGCTTCAACTTCATAATTGGTATTTTTAAATTTCTTGCCGTTAAGCTTCTTTACAAGGGATTTAATTGAATCTTTTTTAAGTTTTTTATCAAGTTTAACTACGGCGAACTTTGATGTTCTAGAGATTCTTTTCTTTTTGTGCCTGGCTAATTTTCTAAACTTTCTACCTTGACCGAATTCATTTAAAAATTGGTCTTCTGATACTGTATCTTCTGATTCAGTTTTAGGAGTTAATGTAGAAACTTTTTTATATTTGATTATGACTTCGTCTTCTGAGACTTCATGAAGTTTAGTGGTTAAAGGTGAGTTAAGACCTGGATTTGCTTTAGCGGCTTGGAAGCTGCTTGTTATTAGTGTTATCGTCAATACAGTAATTAGAAGTTTATTCATTGTTTCCCCGTAGTGGTTTGTTTTGGTTTTACTCTGTTATCCTTCAATCGCTGTGAGATTGTTACGTTGTTATAAAATGCCCTCCTCAAGACGATCTAGCGACGGACCAAAAATGTATTTGTTATCCCTCAAGATAGGCTCGCTGAGCTAGTTTTAGGCTAAGCGAAGGTTAAGTAACTAGATTGGTTAGTTGGATAACTAGGTTCCTTGGGGGGTATGATAAGCTCTGCTCCATCAAATTCAGGTCGTTAGGACTATTTAGATAAAGGCACCTAGACCTTTCTGAGGATGGTTGTTTATAAACTTTTAACAAGTGACTTTTTCTTGGAAAGATGTCAGCAAGCATGCTTGCGTGATAACATTTTTCTTGTTAAAGCCCTATTAAAACTAGGTCTTTAGAAGCTAAAAGGAAAATGGGAGATAAATAATCTATGGCAACTGCAGAAAAAGCAAAATCAAAAAAACTAAAACCACTTAACGATAGAATCATCGTTGAAAAAGCGGAAGCAGAAGAAAA
>CAYQSL010000040.1:0-10509 GCA_964420165.1 uncultured Gammaproteobacteria bacterium
TCCGGGTTCGTCGCGACACTCGGTCGCCGCTTTTTTACTGAACCAAGTAAGTCATTGATAGATTCTGGTCTAAGTCTTAAGGCAAGCGGTTTATAGCTTTCATCCATTTGAAAAATAGATTTTTGGAAGTTCATTGCTAATGATTTTAGCAGGAAGAAGTAATAAATTTTCAATCGGTCGCAATGACGCGCTAACTTATAATTAACTCAATATATTTAATCCAAACCTTATAATTCTCGTCCAAATTCTTTTGAGGGTTAAATACTCTCTCAGGTTTAAGTGTGAGTTCAACTTCATCAGTCATCTTAGCTGCGCCTAGTGCGGTCATTTCACTTTCAGTGTAACGTTTGATAGGAATTTGTAATAGATCAGCTTGAAATTGCATCAAGAAATCATTCTTACTGGCACCACCGTCGACATTAATAGATTTAACTTGTGATTTAGATTCAGTATCAAGTGATTCAAAAACATCTCTAACACTGTATGCCATGGATTCAAGTGCAGCACGAGCAATGTGAGCTTTGTTAGCCCCGCGTGTAAGACCGAAAATTGCACCACGAGCTTTCTCGTTCCAATATGGCGCGCCAAGTCCTGCAAGTGCTGGTATCAAATATACTCCACCATTGTCACTGACAGTGTTTGCTAATTCTTCTATTTCATTAGATTTACTAATAAAGCCAAGCTCATCTCTCAGCCATTGCACTATAGACCCACCAATGAAAATACTTCCTTCGTAAACTAATTTCTTATCGCCATTAGATTTTTTGAAAGCATTGGTGAGAACTAAACCTTTATTCGAAATCTCGTCATTGCACTTGTCCACTGAAGCTTTAGCGAAAGTGGAAGCGTTAATAGAGCAATCCCCCTGCGCATTAAAAGGCAGCAAAACAAAAGTCCCAGTGCCATAAGTAATTTTAGCTTCACTATTGTAAGCATAATAAGCAGCCTGTTGATCGCCAATTACGGCTTTAATAGGGAGATTTTTAGCAAGTAAATCTTGAAATAATTTAGTACTGCCAAAGTTACCATTAGATTCAATTACTTTTGGTAAGAGGCTTTCAGGAATGGCAAAAGTATCAGTAAGTAGCTTATCCCATTTATCTTCGTGAATATCATAAAGCATAGTGCGGGAAGCATTGCTAGGGTCAGTTAAATGATTACCGGTTAAATTCCAAACCAACCAAGTATCTATAGTGCCAAAAAGTAAATCATCTATATTTATATCTTTGTTAGTTCTTACTATGTGATCTAAGATCCAAGAAATTTTAGTAGCGGAAAAATAGGAATCAATGATGAGTCCTGTTTTATTGCGGATATATTCCGAAAGTTTTTTCTGACCTTTGAGAGTTTTGCAATAATCAGCAGTTCTTTTACATTGCCATACAATAGCGTTATAGACCGGCTTTCCAGTTTTCTTGTTCCAGATTACTGTAGTTTCTCTTTGATTGGTAATTGCTATGCCATTTAAGTCACTAGCCTTAGCTTTTTTCTCAGCTAATACTTTAGTGATTAATTCTCGACAGCACTCTAAAGTTAAATTCCAAATTTCCAATGGATCATGTTCTACCCAACTAGGATTAGGGTAGATTTGAGTTATTTCTTTTTGGACAAAGTCAATGATTTCGCCACTATTGGATATAAGCAAAGCTCGTGTGCTTGTAGTGCCTTCATCAATAGTTATAATCACCAGTTAATACCTCTGTAAATGCTTTATCTCTTTGTCTGCCGAGTAATTCAAATTCTTCAGAGATATATTCATTTATAATTTTGATTATACTTTTATCGTAGATATTACGGCATAAGCCAATAGATAAGCGTCTTTTGATGATGTCATCTACGGTATAAGCTTCTTCCTCGCGAATTGCATAAACAATCTGAGCTTCTATATCTTCAAAGTCTTTATTGATTTTATTTTTTAATTGAGGTCTACCTAAGGTTAAATCTAGAACCTTACTTGTATTAGTTCCGTAGAGCATTAGTAAATGGAGAATTGTATGAGCATCAATGTCATATTTTCTGCTGTAGTCTCTAGTGATTTCTTTCATGTAATCATAGAAATTTAAATCTTCAGGATATTCAGAGCCAACTGTAGGTTTTTCAGCAGTGAAACAATTATTGCCCGTAAACAAGTCTACAACTTCTTTTGAGAGACTGCGGAATGTTGTAAGTTTGCCGCCGACAACTGAATAGAAATTTTCTATATTGTCTTTAGCATGATTTACTATGAAATGTTTCCTAGTTACAGCTCCCGCTTTCTTGCCTTTTTCAATGTGTGGCAGAGGGCGTACTCCAATGAAAGTATTTAAAATATTGTTTTCAGTAATTCTTGTATTTGGAAATAATTCGTTAACCTCATTCAATAAATAGTTAATTTCTTTTTGAGTAGGATGAAGATTGTCAAGACTGTCCTTCTCTTCTAGGAATACATCGGTAGTACCAATGAGAAGTAGATCCTCATTCATTCCTACTTTAAATGGCAAAACAAAAATAGGTCTGCCATCTGCTTTAGCTTCAGTATAAATTCCATATTCTTTAGGAGCACCAGGAAAGGATTTGATTACTATATGACTACCTTTAGTACCACCAATTAGTTTTTTGATATCAGTTTTAACTTGGAAGCCATCAGTACCCTTAAGTCTTTCATTGATTTTATCCACCCAAGGTCCGCCCAAGTTAATAATGTTCTTACCATAGACCGTATAAGGTCTTTTAGCATTTAGAATATCTTTAAACCTCACTCCCTGAGCCATATTCTTGCCATGGACTTTTGAGCAAATTACTTCTGTAACTTCGCAATGATTGAGACAAATAGCCCCTTTAGACTTTGCTGTAAGAATATTTTCTAAGACTAGTCTTTCAGCAAAACTTACTTGCGCGTCAAAGTAGTAAACTGCACCTTCAAGATTCTTTCTATTCAAGTTGATTTCAATTTGATCTAAATTTTCTTTTTTGATAGTTTGATGTGGCTTCATTGATTTGCCTTGTGAAAGTAAGTCATAGAGCGCCATTCCTGTTCTAAGTTTCCACATCGGATGCTGACTACCTTTATAACAAGGCACAAGTAAACCTAAAGGGCTAACTAAATGCGGATATTGTTGTAATAAAATTTCTCTTTCATGTAGGCTTTCATAGACAAGTGGAAATTCGAAATATTCCAAATAGCGTAAACCGCCATGGATAAGCCTCGTAGAGTGTGCAGAACAACCTGAAGCGAAATCATTTTTCTCGAGAACTATAACTTTAAGTCCACGTTCTGCAGCGTCACGTGCAATACCCGCACCATTGATACCACCACCAATGATTATCAAATCAAAAGCTTCGTCAAAATTATATTTATCTAGGCGATATTCTAGTCGCATGAATTCATGTTCCTTTGTATATATGCCCTAGTTTTTAATCCCGACATTGGCTTGGTTTCTAAGCTCTTTGATTGAGATCTTATTTTGAAGTTAAATATTCAAATACCGGAATCTCATCAAAATTAGCCTTAATTTCAATTAATTGACCACCAGAATATTTTTTGCCAGAGAAGTAATTGATCCATTGATTTTTAGCATCGACAATTTCTGGCAAATAAACTTCACGGGATTTGGCATTTGCTTCATATATAGGTGCAACTAAATATTTATCACCAAACATATATTCAAAATTTCTTTCATAAGTATTTGAGTCGTGTTGGAAATCATAAACAAGTGGTCTCATGATTGGAATGCCATTGCTTGCAGCTTGATTAGCGGCATCCTTAATATAAGGAATTAATTCTTCACGTAATTTAAAAAACTCTTGAATAGTTTTAAAAAACTTTTGATGAGATTTTTCAAACATATCTGCTTCAGTCGGAGTCGGTTTGTAAGAATGAATACAGAATCTTGGTGTAAATATTCCATATTGAATCCAACGTAAAAGTAGTTCTGGATCAGGCTCTGGACCCCAGAAGCCACCTATATCTGAGCCACAATGAATGATTCCGGAGAGACCCAGATTGCTCAGTAAAGGAATATCGTACTGTAGTGCTTGCCAAGAAGAGTAATTATCTCCGGTCCAGGTTTGCGCGTATTTCTGGATCCCTGAGTAGCCACTTCGACTTAAAATCCAAGGTTCTTGAATACCACTTTCGATACTTGCTTCATAGGCAAGTTTAGACATCTCTAAAATTTGCTTACCTAGTAAACCTTCAGCATTATGTTTTTCAAAAATCTCATATTCATTATTGTCATTCCAAATGCCACTAATGCCATTTCCTAAGATATTAGTTTTCAGTTTATCCTTCCACCAAAGTTTAGTTACAGGATTGAGGAAATTTATATATGAACCTTGCCCACCCCAATAATCAACGACTAAATCTTGTCCCTGAGCGTTTTTAAGAAATAAGCCTAATTCACTTGCTTCACCATACCAAGGATGAGAGCAGAGCAGAACAGGTTTAACATTGGCACAAAGTTCTACGCCAAGATCTTTAGCTTGCTTAGAGAATTCTTGTGGATTAGCGAATTTCTCATTATTCCAAATAAATTGATGACGTTTATTTTCAGCGTTGAGAATGTAGCCTGATGATAAGTGGAAGGCAGACATAGAGATTTTTTTCTCTTGCATGCGTTTGAAAGTGTTTAACAGAGATAGCTCTGTGGTGGTGTGGATTGCTTCCTCACTTTGTTCCTCGCAATGACGAGTGTCGCCAACACTTTCTGTATAAGCCATTCCAGAACCCAGATAGCCATAGCTGTAATCAGGCCACTCAGGTGGTTTGCCAGTAAGTTCTAAGTATCTACTAGTAACCTTCTTAATATCAGGTCCGTAGATAAAGTAGTAATTTAAATCTCCGCCTTCAGCCCCGAAATAATAATAAGGACTAGGTTTGCGCTCAAGACCCATATCAAAAAACTTCGGATAGAAATTATCGAAAAATGTTCCATGAGATTTTTTAGTAGTTGGGTCTAGGACAATAAAAAATGGAATGTCCTTGTAAAGAGGGTCTGTGAACTTGGCATCAAAGCCAAGTGCATCTATGGGTTGATTTCTAAATCTTCTGCCGAAACGATTAAGATCTCCAGTTTTATCTCCAAGTCCATAGATCATTGGTGGATGTGACAAGCTACTGAATTGTTTATAAGCTCTGATCTCTTGTTTAGCTTCTGAATCCCAGTTATTAAGCTGTGCAGACCAGAATCCTAGTTCGGGTTCATCTGAACTAATCAAATCACCTTCGTGATCGAAAATTTTAATTTGCAAAGTTTTTTTGTAAATAACTACCCTTAAGAGTTCTGTAAAAAAATTAATCTCTAAATCTGTTTCTTCAAAATCTCTTATAAAGTTTTCTTTAGTGAAATTAAAGGCCTTAAAATCTAGATATTCATTGGGCTCTATTAAATTAAATTTTTCTGAAAAACTATAATGAAAGCGAACTAGATCCGCACTAAGGAAGCTGATAAATAAGTGAAGCTTGTTTCCAGATTTATGTTCTAAATCTAGTTTGTAAATGTTTTGCTCTAAAGTATCTAAATTAAAGACTTTAAGATAGTTTTTAAGACCATATTGAGTTGATTCAGCCATCTCTAAATACATAATAAGCTAGAATATAACTGTGGTGGTAAAAGCCAATAATTCAATAGAAATAGCAAAAGAAGTTTTTAGTACTGAAATTGACAGTCTGAAAGCTGTTCAAGATTCTCTTGATGAGAATTTTGTCAAAGCAATTGAGCTTATACTTGCAACTTCTGGCAAGGTCATTGTTACTGGTATGGGCAAATCTGGTCATATAGCAGCTAAAATAGCTGCTACCTTAGCTAGTACTGGTACACCAGCTTTTTTTGTGCACCCTGCTGAAATGGGACATGGCGATCTTGGCATGCTTTCAGCCCAAGACATAGTAATTGCAATTTCTTACAGTGGTAATACTGAAGAGCTTAAAAAAGTGCTTAATCCAATGAAAAAACTTGGACTTAAATTAATTTCTATTACAGGTTTTATAGATAGTGTACTTGCAAAAAATTCTGATGTAGTTTTATTAACTCCTATTACTAAAGAAGCTTGTCCTTTGGATTTAGCTCCTACTTCAAGCACTACAGCTGCACTGGTTATGGGGGATGCTCTGGCAGTGACTTTAATGAAGTGCAAGAATTTTCAGAAACAAGATTTTGCTCGCTCGCATCCACTTGGTGCTCTTGGTAAAAGTTTTATCCAAGTATCTGAGATCATGCGTAAATCTGATGATATTCCAAGTGTGAATCAAGATGCAAGTTTCAAAGATGTTCTTGAAGAAATTAATTCTAAATCTATTGGTTTTACTGTTGTCACTGACAAGAGCGGTAAACTTGTAGGAACCATTACTGATGGAGATTTGCGCAGGGCCCAAATCAAGTTCAATACAGAATGTTTTTCAAAACAAGCATCTGAGATTATGAATACTAACCCTAAGGTCGCTGCTAACGATACTTTTGCAAATAGAGCTGCAGATATCATGAAAGAATTCAGAATTTCTACCCTCTTAATAGTCGATAAAGACTATTATCCTGTAGGCATTCTTGACCTTAAAGATATGTTAGCCGAGGGTTTCGTAATCTAAGTAACTACTTGGAAGCCTTTAGATCTGGGGACTTCGAAGTAAGTTAGATGTTCGATGGGTATAAATCTCTCTAGAACTTGATAAAATAGTATTTGTACTCACATGAAATTATTTCAGTTAAATTTTCTCAATATAATTTTTATTCTATTAATAGCAACTCTAATTCTAGTAGTTCCTAGTTTTGTAATAGAGACTTTTTGGAATTCGCTTTATGCGGCCAATTTAGAAAGAGATTTACGAATTAATGTATTTCAAGCAGCTTTACTTTGGGGCGCATTTCTTAGCCTCATTTACATGACGGGAATTTTCCAATTTAAATTAGATCTAAAAAGTCTTGAATCTATTGATGTGGATTCTATTAGTGATCCAGAGCTTAAAGACGAGATCGAAAAACTAAAACTTCAAGCTAAGAAAGCTCAAGATGAGAAGCAAGTTAAGCGCGACGAACGTAAAAAACGCTAGGCAATTACTTCCTCTAAGAATTTTTCACTATCAACTAAATTAGTTAAAAACTCAAGATAGCTCATACCTCGTGGACTGAGTTTAAAATCAAAATTCCCTTCATGTGCATGTAGCAGATCTTTTAAAATTCTAAGACCATTTTTAAGACTATCTAAATCTATAACTTCTTTCTTTACGGCTATTTGGAAAACTTTAGCTAGTTGCCCTACTTTGTGACCAAAAAATCCTTCTTGAGTTTCGATACCAAAAAATTCTTTTGCTTTAGCTGCTATTAATTTTTGTGATTTACTATCAGGTCTTTGTTCAAAAGTAGAAATAGAACTGAGTAAGCTATAGATACAAAGAGCTTCTGGATATTCACTCCTAAGTGCTGATCTAAATTTATACACAGGATTATCTGGTAATTGTGGATCAAAGCCAGCTAGTTCAAAAAAAGATAGGGAAGCACCATTATGTAAGTAATTCCATGGTGCAATATCATCTAAGTCAGCTCCTTCTTTAGTGAATCTGAGATAAAAACTAATATAATCTACTAGGAAATCATCATCAAGACCCATTCTCATATAGTCTTCTGCTGCTTCATCTTTGCCTGGAATGATAATTCTCCCTCCATCATAGAATCTCATTACAGCTACTTTGCCTGGAATGCCTACATATTTTCCATTTGAATCTTTAACTTGTCTTGGAATGAAATTTTGTTCTGGAAGATTTTGTGCTGAATATTTACTCAAAATTTCTTCAAATTTCTTCAATTGCTTTTCTTCATAGAGAAAAGTTTTATAAGCCTGAGTATGTTCTTGAGATATAGGAACTTTTAGAAGAAATTTATTGCCCTCAATTGCAATGCTAAAGCCTATTCCAGCCGAACCTTTATCCAAAAATTTCACCCTGTCGTCACCTAAAGTTTTTAAAAAATCTTTGATGGAGTCTGTAATTAGATCATGTAGGGTTTCACAAACAGTACCAGGTATTATGCTATAGAGAAAGTTATCTCCTATTAGAGACAATCCTTTGTTGATAATATTATCCTGCTTCTCTTGTGGTAATTTATTAAACGATTTCTTTGAAAACTCATTAAAGCTTAAGCCATCAATATTTTCATTGTATAGAAATCTTGAAACTTCTAGTTTCTGTTCAGAGTTTAATTTTAAAAAATCCTTTCCTAGTTTAACCTGCTGTTCTATTGGTAAATCGTCCCAAAGCTGTTTGTAGAAGTCATTTAGGTCTTCTTCCCAATGTTCGTTAGTTTGTGGAGAATAGAATTCTTGCTGATGTGTGAGCCATGAATTTGTAAATTTCGGCAAGATAGATTTTAGCTTTTCAACGGCTCTATCATAGGATTCTCCACCAGCTTGGATTACAATTCCTGCAGATGTAGTTTTATTAGCTTCTCCTGATCTAGGAATGGCTGGAGCAGGGATGTAAGACTTTGTTACTGCTTGAGGTTTAGAGCTGGTACTTATTAAAGCTTGAGTTATTTGTAAAGGGAGCATATGGACACATCAATACTGCACTCCCTTTGTGTACAAAGCTCTAAGAATTAAATTTTTGACAAGAAGTTTAAAGCTTTAAGCAATATTCGCTTCTAGTAAATTAAAGCTAGGGTTCTTAATTTTAAAGATTATGTGATTAGTCAGATTAGTAGAGGTTCCTGTAAGAGTATCTCCTAGATCTAAGCTTCCACCAGGAAGTCCATCAAGACGTTTGAAAATTTCTTTTAGTTTATATGAGTTTGAACTAGTGTTTATAGCTCTGCCTTCATAACTGATTTTGAAGCGAATCATACCCTCAGCTTCACTAACAATATCGATACCAATATTTAGACCGTGAATGAGCTTCTCTTCATTATTTTCTTTAATAAGTTCAAGTAGCTTTTGTAGAGTTCTATAGCTATTTATTTTTTGACCAATCTCAAGTTTGATACTTGCAACATCAGTCTCTATTTGGATTTGGAGTTTACCTTTGCTGAGAGTAAATACTTTACCTGCATAAAGCTCTAGTAAATTAATCAAACCAGCATTACCTTCAAACCTAAATGGAACCAAATTGAAAAGAATTGCATCAATTTCTTGAATCATATGATTAAAGTTGTGTTTAATGATATCTACTTTTATTCTATCTCTCTCAGTGAGATCATTTGATTGAAGTAATTCTTCAAATTTGTCTTGAATATTGTTAATTGATTTAACAGTTTTTTCTTCAAAAGCCAGAGCAATATCTTCTAAGTTATATTCTTGTTCATGGAAAAATTTAGCTCTAAGTTCTTTCAAGAGTTCTGGACTAGTGATTTTCTCTTCTTTTCTTTTACTTTGTTCATTAATGATTTCTGGAATTGATTTTTCAGAAAGTGATTTACCAGGTTTAGTATTTTGATCTTGGAAAATTTCTTTACGATATATTGCTGCCAGATTTAAATCAAATAAATTTGTAATGAGCAGAATTCCAACGAGTGAGGCTATGAAAGGAATAGTTTCAATCTGTGTATCAAGAAAACTAAAGGTGATTTGCCCTATAGCTAGCACTGTAGCTGTAATTGCGATAAAGGCAATGATTCTTGCCCAATGAACTAAAGCAGCAAATAAAATTCCAGTAATGATACATAAAGCCAGTAATACTAAGCTAGGAATTTTAATAAAAGCTAGCCATTTATTGCTTAGGAAATTAATTAGTTCATTACGCTCTTGTTTTTCTATTTTTATATCAGGCGAGATAACTAAGATATTTTTACCTTTAAGAGTTTTAACATCATAATTACCCGAGCTGATTTTCGCTGCATCAATAATGTCAGTTGGATAAGCTTTTTGTTCAAGAATTAAATTTCTTCCGTGATCATCTTGGATATTGGTTTCTATCTCATTAAGTTTGACTATTTCAAGCTTACTTAAAGGATCGTTACTATTTTCCTCAAGGTTACTTTTATCAAGCATCAAAGGATTATCATTTTTAATGAGTAAATAAATAGCAGAGGGATTGCCTAAAGAAAGTTCTGAAACTAAATTTAATAGATTTAGTTTTTGATCTTCAATACTAGTTGCAAACAAATCATATTTAGAATTCTCATTGAATTCCACGCTTATGAAATTAGGATCTTTATCAAAAATTTTAAAAAACGATCTGCCTTGGATTAGCTGATTTTCAAAAGCACTCCAAGTATTATTATTAATAAAGGTCATCAGGGTAAACATTAAAACCCCAATCATGCTGCCAATGAGAATTCTGCGTTGATTCATTACTCAAAATATTATACGTTGAATTTTAACTTTTGAGATACTCAATAGCTTTATCAGTAACCATACGGCCGCGCTTGGTTCTAATTAGAAATCCAGATTGAATTAGGAAAGGTTCATAATAGTCTTCAATAGTGCTGCGATCTTCACCAACCATACTCGCTATAGCTTCTACTCCAGCAGGTCCGCCGTTATATTTCTCACAAAGTGAATGGAGAATTTTACGGTCCATTAAATCTAAGCCGGCTTTATCAATGC
>CAYQSL010000041.1:0-10470 GCA_964420165.1 uncultured Gammaproteobacteria bacterium
AAGTTTCGAAGTGCCTTCTTGGTCGGGTCTGTCCCGGGAAACCGAGTAGTCTTCAGCATTTTCATTTGCAAAGTTTTTGCAAAGCTCTAAAGCTGCAACTTCACTAATCTGAAAATGCTTGAGCATTTTCTCTTGCCAAGCTTTATTCCATTTAGCTTTAGATCCTAGTAAATTTAAATCCTCTATTGTAAGTGACTTGATTGAACTGAGATCTATTTTAGTATTTAGCTCAGATAATTTATCTTCACTATAAAGCTGACAAGGATTAGCCTGCACTAAGTGATCATCAATAGTGCTCATTAAATGCCTATAGTAAGGAGTAAAGACTTTAAAAACCCCACCTTGTTTATTTCTAATCTTCTCTGGATCAAAGAGTAAAGTATTTTTATAAGGTGAGCTAAGAACTTGTTTAGCTTTAGTCTTAAGTTTTAATTCTTCCAGGATTTGCTCTCTATCGCCCTTACGTATAATCAGCTTAGATCCCAGCTTGCGCAATGAATCATCTAAATCTTTAAGTGCATGATGCAACCAAAGTTTAGAAGCAGAGCCTCTCGCCCACTCACCATTATCATCAAATATATAAACAGGAATTATAGGCTCGCCCAATTTAATCGCCTCTAGAATATTTGGATTATCCAATACTCTGAGATCATTTTGGAAATTTATTATAGTGACCATAAACTAGCAAGCATTCCCCGCAAGATAGCCAGATGACCATGCCCACTGGAAGTTATAACCACCAAGCCAACCAGTTACATCAACAACTTCACCAATAAAATAAAGTCCAGGAACTGTTTTACATTCCATTGTTTTTGAATCTAATTCCTTAGTATCAATACCACCCAAAGTAACTTCAGCTTTGGCATAACCTTCATCACCACTAGGTTTCACTCGCCATTTTTGTAGCCTTAGAACCAATTCATCAAAAATTTTATTAGATACTTCAGGCATAGTTTTCTCTAAATCAATTTCATCAGCCAGTAAATCGATAAACTTCTCAGGAAAAATATTTTCTCTTTGGATTTTTGTTTTCAATTGAGTTTGATGATCTTCAGGAAATTTAATTTCTTTTAGTATATTTTTCAGTATTCTCTTTTCGCCACTCTGCTTAATTTCTATTAAGTAATTTTTTAAATCCAACTCAGGACAAAGATTAATTTCAAAGCCATTATGATTTTGCAAGTAATTAGATATCTGCAAAATAGCTGGACCGCTTAAGCCATTATGGGTAAATAAAATATTTTCTCTAAATTTAGTTTTAGAACTAGAGACTAGAGCATCAAAGCTAGTCCCTGGCTGAGACAGAATGAACTCATCGTCGACTTCGAGTGGCACCAAACCTGCTCTAGGTTGAATCACATTAAGATTAAACTGCTTAGCTAATCTATAACCAAAATCACTAGCACCTGTTTGTGGAATAGAAAGACCGCCAGTCGCAATAATTAAAGACCTACTAGTAAAATTTTCACCATCACTAGCAATCAATTTAAATCTAGCTTGTGCCGAATCTTCTACAAGAACTTTATCAATCAGGACTGGAGCAATAATTTCTACACCAGAATTATGAGCTTCTTTGTAAAGCATATCGATAATAAGCTGAGAGCTTTCTTCACAAAAAAGCTGCCCAAGTTTTTTCTCAAAAAATTCTATGCGATGCTTTTCAACTAGCTTGATAAAATCCAGCGCGCCATATTGCGCCAAAGCTGATTTACAGAAATGAGGATTGTTGGAGACATAATTCTCAGCCGCAGCCCCTAAATTAGTAAAATTACAGCGCCCACCCCCAGAGATGCGGATTTTCTCCCCTATTTTCTTAGTGGAGTTTATAAGTAGAGTTTTCTTGCCTGATTTAGCAGCCTCTATTGCTGCCATAAAACCAGCAGCCCCAGCGCCTAAAATAATCACATCGAAAAAATACACCTAGCTCATCATAGAATGAACTCAGGTAAAATAGCCCTATAAAAAAATAAAAGCCCCGAAGGACTTTATTTCTTTCTTGATTTGAATAAGGAATATTATAGCAAATTTTTTGGCGTCGCGCAAGGGGTCATTTGGATTAATTTCTGAATTGACTTTCCTCTTTAGCACACGATAAGATAATTACACAATGTTTATAGAGCAGAGGGACAATGGTTACAGAGTACAAGGAAGATCAGGTTCTGATAACTTTCATAGTGGGCTAAGCATTGGAAACTTATTTAGATCTGGAGTAACTTCCATTAAAGAAAAAATTGCTGAGGCTCAGCTGGACAACAAGCCCGTACAAATTATATGTGGTGATTCTAAAATTACGACTAAGCAGCTAAATGATATTGAAGTACTTCCTGGAAAACACAAATTAATTGCCAGATACATAGGAATGGATAACAGACCTGCCTCTCAAGAAATACAGGCTAAAAATCCAAATCTAAAACTTAGAATTATAGCTACTCAAACTTCAGCCCAAGCAGCAGAACCTAGTCAAGCTAGCCCAACTCCAAATTCATTACATGCAGCTCCAGTTATAGTCGAAGAGTCTAAAACTTTTAATAGTGCTGCCGGTGGACAAAAAGCTCAAGAGGTCAGTGATTATTTAACTGCTTGTAAAGGTAAATCACTTTTAATCACCAATCAAGGAAAAGAAGTGTTAGCCATTGAATCCTTAGCAGGAGTTCATTACGATCGTGCGACTAGCCTGCACAACATTACATTAACTGATAAATATGGTGTTAAATCAATCATTGATTGGGGGGCAATAGGGCAAGTAAAAGTTAAGCTTTCAAGTATTGAAGAAATAGCTCAAACCAAACAAACAAAAGCTGAAGAAAAATCAAAAACAGAAACGAAGGAAAAATTAGAAACAGTTATAAATAAAGATCATCAACTTCCTTTTATGAGTGGACTGGAATGGGACGATAGATTAGACACTCTTATTAATAATGCAAACGAAGTATTAAAGGGAAAAACAATAAATTTATCTTATAAACGCTTGCAAAGAGAGAACACACAAAATTATACTTTTAATTTTGATCACGCTAGCAGAGCTGGTGCTAATTTGATTATCAATAATGATCAAGGTCAAGAAGCTTTTTCATGTGAAAGACATCTAGGTGTTTTACGATTCAGCTTAGCTGAAGAAACAAAATCTTCAACTTAACTAGCTAATTTAAAACACATAGTTCATCGAGAAGAAAAGCAAAGCATTGGTATCTGGTTGCTTACCATTGAGGTTCTCTATTACTGGAATACCTACAGCCAAGCTAGTTACCAAATGATCATTAATACCTAAACGTAGACCAGGTGTAAGAAGAATAGTATTGCCGCCATGAGAATCATCTTTACGTCCTTGATACTCTACACGCTCTTTCCACATGCCATTCATTTCCATACTCCAACCCAGAGTAAGTTTTTGTTTGAAAACTTCACGCGAGCCAACAATACCTGAAACTGCCAAGTTGTAACTTACACCATCACCAATAATTACTTCCTTAGTACCAGGCGTAGACATTTTATAAATTCCATTTAGATCTATAGAAAATTTATCGAATTTTTTATTTACAAGTAAACCCATAATTGGATCCCATGAACCTGAGCCAGGTTGCTCATCTGGAGCAAGAAGACCACCTTCTCCTCTTTCATTTGTTTGTCCCGTCGGCATTCTTATACCAGCAAGCACTGATGCTGAAATAGTTTTTTCATGCATTTGCAGGAAGCGATATTTAGCAAGCAAAGTCATATCACCCATACCAATTGAATCGAAGTCATTATATGTTTGACCATCGTAAGTATATTTGAGCTTGTATTTAGAATTATAAGGATAGCTAGCAATCAAATTAAAATTATCAGTAACACCGTAAACCAGATTCAGCGTATTAATCATCTGCGAATCATAGCTATGACCATGCTTACCTTGGCGATTTAACTTAGCATAGTCAGCAGCATTGAATTGATCTACATCAAGATACTGCATGGTGTAACCAATGGCTACTCTATTACGCAACAAAGTATCAGGGCTCATAGTTAAAATCGGAGAGCCTGCATCCAAGCCGCCAAGAGATTGAGAGCAATAAGAGCAAGCTTTAGACTGTGTTGTAGTAGCTAATAACAAAAAAGCTACTAAGAAAATTTTTTTTACGCTAAAATATATTTGTTTCAAGTATAACCTTGTACCTGCGCTACAAGGTTCAGTATAAATTAAAGCAAACTCAATTAATGACTAAAACTTTAAAACAAAAAAATAATTTAACCATTGGCGATCTAGCAAAGAAAGCTGGAATCAACTTACAGACTATTAGATACTACGAAAGATTAGATTTACTCCCAGATCCAGAACGTACTGAGGCAGGCTATCGCATCTATGATGATAGTTACCTCAAACATATAAAGTTTGTAAAGAACGCCCAAGATCTCGGTTTCACCTTGGATGAGATTAAAGATTTAGTTGCAGTAAAACTTAACCCAAAAGCTCATGGCAAAGATGTCAAAAAAATTATCGAAACAAAAATTGAAGATATCGATAATCAAATCGAAGAACTGAAAGAGACTAAAAAATATTTAGAAAGCTTGGATAAATCATGCTCTGGCAAAATGCTTAGCTCTTGCTGTCCGATTATTGGAACTTTGCATGAGTAGCTTTAGTTATAAACTATGCTCATGATTGCTTGTAACAACAATATCTTCGCTCTGTAACACTCTACCACTGAAGTCTTCAGGGTAGCTAATTCTAATGCCAGCATTATCACCTTCACTTAGGTTTTGGAAATCAACTAGTATAGAATACTCTGTGCCATCAAGATCAAATTTATAAGTCAAGATTTTCTCATCAGTAACTAGTGCATTTACAGCTTTCGTCACTCCTTCTTGCACAATTTTCAACTTAGCGCCTTCTGAAGTTACTTTCACTGATTTGATTGTGAAAGAACCTGCATCTTCATCATCAACAAGAATTTTGTATTCTGAACCATTTAGAGCTTTTACCTGCTCTAGGTATGAATCACCATGTTCATGCCCCGCATGCGCATGAACACTAGAACCTACGAACATTGATACAATTAATAGAACTAAAAAACTTTTTTTGAACATATTTTCTCCTTGAAGGGATCAACCCTATACCAATACTATAAGGTTTGCGGTTTAAAATTGTCAATAGCGCAGAACCAATTAATAAATGCCAGAATTACCAGAAGTTGAAACAGTTTGCCGTGGACTTGAGCCCCGAATAAAAAATCATGTTATTCAAGAGGTAGTAATTCTCAATCCCAAATTACGTATTCCAATTCCAAAAGAACTACCTAGTAAATTAAAAAATAAAAAAGTCTTAGCAGTAAAACGCAAAGCTAAATACATTCTTATTGAGCTTGAAGCTGATCTCACTTGCATCATTCACCTTGGTATGAGCGGCAGGGTAATTGTCAGTAAAGAAGAAAAGCCAAACAGAAAAACTAATCAAACTTTTTATTACCATGACAAAGAACTTAAAAATAAACATGATCATTTACTTATCATCATGGATGATGGTTCACAAATAATTTACAACGATACTAGAAAATTTGGCTTAGTTATTTATACAGCAACAAGCAAGCTCAATCAGCATAAGCTATTTAGCAAACTTGGTATAGAACCTTTTGTCCCTGAATTTACCGCAAAAAAACTTCATGAAATTTTCAGCACAAGAAATAAATCTATTAAATCAGTTTTAATGGATGCTTCATTAATAGTAGGTATTGGTAATATTTATGCTTCAGAAATTCTCTTTAAAGCAAAGGTTCATCCAGAAAGAATTGCAAATGATTTGACTTTAGCTGAATCTAAATTAATTCACAAATATACTTTAAAGATTCTTGAAGCTGCAATTGAGGCTGGAGGTTCAAGTTTAAAAGATTATAGAAAAGCTGATGGAGAACTTGGTTACTTCCAACACAGTTTTTCAGCCTATGACCGTAATGGTAAACCTTGCTTGGTGTGCAGTACTGAGATAGAAACTATTAAACAAAATGGTAGGACTAGCTTCTTTTGTTCTAAGTGTCAGAAATAAAGTTATTTAGTAAATTGATATTCACTAAGCTTGCCCTTAGTTTTTTCTTCTAAGCCTAAAAGTATTTCTTTGATAGAAGCATAATTTAGATCAGGATTTGCTTCAGCGATTCTACCGATCTTGCACCAATATTCAATTTGACCAGGCACTGATCGACTGTAAACTTCTGCATATTTCTTTGCTTCGTTTACTAATTTATCTGAGAGTTTTACCGCCTTAGCCATACCTACAATAATGCCACAAAAGGTTGCAAAAAGAAACCTTTATCATCAGATGTCATTGCGAGCGAAGCGAAGCAATCCACACTACTAGAGGTTTTTAGCGAAATAGATTGCTTCGTCGCTTCACTCCTCGCAATGACAACAAATAGCACTTGATAGACTTATTTACTATGTCCTCTAAATTCGACCTCTCTAAACTTCCAAGTAGATATATCACTAAAGTTCATGGCTGTGAAGGCAGATTAACCATGCTGAAAAATCTCAAGACTGATGCCTATCCAGAAGGTATTGGCGAAGATGTTGAGAATAGACCTTTTATTTGCGTAGCTGATTGTGGCAATGAATCAGCACCTTGCAATATTGATTTACCAAGACAAGCTGTGATTGTGAAAGATGGTGTGCGCGAAGCCGGTGGTATGCCTTTTGGTATCCACACCATCACCGTTACAGATGGTATTGCCATGGGACATCAAGGTATGAAGTCATCTCTGGTTTCTCGTGACCTAATTGCAGACTCTGTAGAACTCAGTGTCCGTGGGCATTGTTACGATGCGCTTGTTGGACTTGCAGGCTGCGATAAATCTTTACCAGGAATGATGATGGCAATGGTTAGATTAAACATTCCTTCTGTATTCATGTATGGAGGCAGCATTATGCCTGGATCATACGGTGGTAGAGATGTAACCATAGTAGATGTTTTTGAAGCAGTTGGACAGTTCGATGCCGGCTTAATCACTGAAGCAGAACTTAAGGCTATTACTCAAGTCGCTTGCCCATCTGCTGGCGCATGTGGTGGACAATACACAGCAAATACTATGGCTTGCGTTTCAGAAGCTATAGGACTTGCATTACCAGGATCTTCCAGCCCACCTACACCCTACGCTGATCGTGATCTCTTTGCTAAACTCACGGGTCAAGCAGTAATGGAGACACTGGCAAAGAACATTCGCCCAAGAGATATAGTTACTCTTAAAGCTCTTGAAAATGCAGCAACTATTGTTGCAGCGACCGGAGGCTCTACTAATGCGGCTTTGCATTTACCGGCTCTAGCTAATGAAGCGGGAATCGATTTCGACCTGGAAGCTGTAGGTAGAATTTTCAAACGTACTCCTTACATAGTGAGCCTGAAACCAGGTGGCAAATACGTTGCCAAAGATTTATATGAACATGGTGGTATTCAAGTTGTAATTAAAGAATTACTAGATGCAGGATTCATGCATGGTGATTGCATTACAGTTAATGGTAAAACTATCGCAGAAAATGCCGCACAGTTTAGTTTCCCAACAAAAACTCAAGACATAATTTTCAGAGCTGCTGATCCAATTTCACCAACTGGTGGAGTAGTAACTTTGAAAGGCAATTTAGCACCTGATGGCGCCATAGTAAAAGTAGCTGGATTAACTTCTACAATTCATAAAGGACCGGCAAGAGTTTTCGACACAGAGGAGGAAGCCTTCAAAGCTGTTGAGCGTAAGGATTACAAAGAAGGCGAGGTTTTAGTGATTCGTTACGAAGGACCTAAAGGTGGACCTGGTATGCGTGAGATGCTGGCTACTACTGCAGCAATCTATGGTCAAGGTATGGGCGAGAAAGTTGCGCTCATTACTGATGGCAGATTCTCTGGTGGTACTAGAGGACTATGTATTGGACATGTGGGACCTGAAGCTGCTGATTGTGGACCGATAGGACTCATTAAAGATGGTGACATCATTTATATCAATGGTGAAACAGGCGAGCTCAGCGTAAATGTTAGTGAAGAAGAGTTTGCGAAACGTAAACTTAACTGGAAACCACGTAATAATAATTACAATTCAGGTACTCTCTGGAAATACGCGCAACTAGTAGGACCAGCATCTAAAGGTGCTGTGACTCATGGTGGCGGGCATACAGAGACACATGTTTATGCTGACCTATAAGGGGTTGCATATCTACAATTCACTTTTCAAAGTAATTCCATATTAGGTCATTTGTACTAGGTGGAACGTGGCATGAAAAACTTATGCCAAGAATTATCAGGATTCTAATTTTGTTACTGGGGATTTTATCAAATCTCGAAGTTGATTCTAAAATCACCAAGATCAAACCTTCAATCGTTTTTGAAGGAGATACGATTACAGCCCTTGGCACAAAATTCAATACAACGGCAAATCCATTAAACATTAGTCTTATAGATGGCGATGGAGTTGCATATGCAGTAAACATTGAACCATCAGTTACTAGTCCACAAGGATTTAAATTTGTAGCGCCGAGTGTGAGTTCAACCAAAAGTTTATTACTAAAAGTAAGTGGCGGTAATGTTACTAGTGAGAATGGAGATACATTCCCAGTAGTAATTTTCAATAAAGCAGATGCTGATACTGCAAATCCCTCTCCACCAGATGAGGATATCAATGCTGAAAATGTAAACGCTACAACAATACTTACTGAATCTCTAATACTTAGCGATAAAGCTTTAACCTCAGATGCAAATGGTACATTAGCTTGGAATAGCAAAAAAATAGTCAACTCGAGTGGTACACTCGTTCCTAAACAACTTACTATCAATGGTTATACAATGACTGTTTCTAATGGAAGTTTAGTTTGGAACAGCCACACCGTAGCGCAAGCTGGCGGTGATATTTCCGCTACTATTCTTAAAAGTGGAACTTCTGCAAATGGCAAAATTACTCTTAGTGGAGCAAGTACTGTAAGCATGTATACCAGCAATGGTAATGCTAGTGTCTATCTTGCAGGACCAGGGTTGCTTGCAGGAGTACTTAGAGGCGAATATGATTTTGCAGTTGATGGCGGTGTAGTTGGTGCAATTAATTTACGCAATGCCACTCTTCCAGTTAGAGCAAGAGTCACTAGAGCTTGGTATGAAGTTCTTACAACATTTAGATCAGCAACTGATGCAAGCTTAGTTGGCTTAAGTATTCCTGGTGATGATGTTGCCGGTATCCTTGCCCCGATTGCAATTAGTGATGGAACAAATCCTTGGGATGCAGGTATACATTCAGGTATCCAAAATGGATTGATTACAAATATTTCCGAGAAGACAACTGCATCACGTAATGTGCAAATTACACTTGCAGGTGAAGCCTTGACAGCTGGCAAAGTTGTGGTGTTCCTGGAGTATACAGTCCTGCCATAGCAGTCACACCTCCACTTTCCACCTTAACCAAAATAATTGCAGATTTTTTTTGCATAAATACTTGAATCACCAGGACTCAATTCTTATCTAGGTTATGGTGGAAAGTGGAGGTACGACCCCCGTTAGAGGTTGCGCTTCGATACAACAATAATATTTGCAAGTAGTAAGCCTGCCACAAGCGCAGTTGCAATGATGAGCATTTGAAATGTCGCATCGATACCAGCGATAGTCTGCTTTTCAGCCAAAAAAGCTAGACCTTTAAAGCCAATACTTCCTGGGACGAGTAATAGTAAACCAGGCATAAACATGATCGCCGCAGGGCGTTTTCTATAACGTGCAAATAAATTACTCGTTAAGCCTACAAGAAAACTACCAAGGAAAGCACCAAAGTCCAAACCTAATAACTGCGAACCAAATTTAGCTGAATAAAAACTTATGAACCCAGCAAGCATCATCCATTTCAAATCTCTAGGCTTCGCTCTAAAAAGTATCATCAAAGAAACTACAGCAACTATCAAAGCTGGAACCTCATAGAAATCAGGCACTGAGGAGAGTCTAAAGTCTTCTAAAATTATTTTACCAAAAGCTGCCGTGGCAATTTTAGTACCAAGGAATACTCCAAAAGCTAATTTTAGAAAAATCAAAATCGCTTGAAAGAATCTTGCAGTTCCTGATGCCAAATTTTCCGTAGCTAATTCCGTCATAGATATAGTCAAAGTGAGACCTGGAATAAAAACTATCAAACTGGCAATAGTAACGATCTCTACAGAGAATTGAAAAAAGAACTTATAAATAAATGCTGCGGTAAAAGTAGCAAAGAAACCAGCAAAAAATTCTAAGAAGGTGCTGGTTCTTTGTTTATAACCAATTGTTACAGCAAAAAATCCTATTATTAAACCCAGAAATAATGAGATCAAAATCTCTTCAATACTGGCACTAAAGAATACCGAGACAGCTGCCGAAATTAAACCATAAGCAAGTAGTTCTAGTGATTTAGGATAACGATTTGATTTCTTAGTAATATTGTCCAGGCTGAGCAAAGCATCATCAATAGAAATTTGCTTCTCAATAACCATATCACCGAGTAAATCAAGCTCTGAAAT
>CAYQSL010000042.1:0-10379 GCA_964420165.1 uncultured Gammaproteobacteria bacterium
CTTTAGCTTCTTTAAGTCCTAAGCCAGTAATCTCACGAACAACTTTGATAACACCAATTTTTTGAGCGCCAGCACTTGTAAGTTCAACAGTGAAAGCAGTCTTCTCAGCAGCAGCTTCACCACCACCTGCAGCAGCTACAGCTACTCCAGAAGCAGCAGTAATACCGAACTTCTCTTCCATTGCCGTTTTTAATTCAGCAGCTTCTAAAACTGTTAAACCTGAAATTGACTCTAATACATCCATTACTTTACTCATAATATTTTTCCTCTCGTTGTTGTTAATTGCTTAAGCTTTACTATTCTGCCTTTGGCTCCTCTTTGTTTTCGTCTCCACTTGAAGCGCCCACGGCAGTTTCAACGATAAAATCTTTTAATTTAGCAGCTTGATCTTCTTTTTTACCAAGCTCACTGAAAATGTACGCAATGGCTTGTGTATTTTGTACAAGCATGCCAGCGATTTGGCTAAGAAGAACTTCTTTAGAAGGAAGACTTGCCACTTTTTCTGCTTTAGCTTGATCCAGTGTTTCACCATCAAAGTATGCAGAAAGAATTTCAATGTTGTTTTTGTTTGCAGTAGAGAATTTCTTCATCTTGCCTGCAGGACTAATTGCATCTTCATAACAGAAAAGAAATGCAGTAGTGCCTTTTAGATCTTTAGTAAGCGCTTCGAAGTTTGTACCTTCAGCAGCTTTTTTGAAAAGTGTGTTTTTTGCAATTTTGAATTCAGCACCTAATGGTCTAACTTCATTACGTAGAGCAGTAATCAATTTAACTGAAAGGCCAAGTTGCTTAGTGTTAAACACTGACTTTGCTCTAGAGAACTTTTCTTTAAGTTCTGCTACTGTTTGTTCTTTAGTAGATTTGGTTACCATTGGTTGTCTCTTTTAAAAGTGGGGTTCTAAGAGCCTCTTATTTGACCCACGGGTATGAGATTATAACAGCATGGCTAAGCTAATTTCAGCTACCTAAACATTGAGTAATGCTTAAGTTTTTCAATGTTCATGCTGGTTTTCTCGATATTAGCTTTTTACTCGGAATAACAAACATGTGTTACAGGTAATGTATAATTACATGTATAATATAATTCTCTCGTAAAAAGAAACAAAAGGTTAAAAAATTATATGGGTATCGGAAGTTTATTTGGTTTTGGATCTAAGGCAACAGAAACAGCTGGCCCTAAAGCAGAAGTTAAAGAAGGACAAGCAGCAGCTACCTCAACAACTGCAGCAATAAATTCACAAGCCGCAGCAACCCAAGCATTAAATGCAAACCCTGGCACTGCACTTACACCAGTTTCATTAAAAACAGCTGACCTTGAAATACTTTCAAATGAAGCTTTAAGTAAGATCGAAGACCCTAAGCAAAAAAATATTTTCACAAGATACGTTGGCACAGATGAAGGCAATGTAGCCATAAAAAGCAAAGATGGTAATTTACTTCTTCCATATTCAAATCCTGTGACTTCACGCAAACAAGAATTTACCGGTGGAGTATTTCATTGGGTAAAAACTTTATTTGGCGGACAGAAAACTAACTATGCAGTGAAATGGCTTAAAGAAGCTGACAGAACAGAAGCATCTTTAATTACTCCAGAAATAGCTGACTTAAAAGAAGCTGTTAACAGAGGTGATATTTGCTCCATTCCAGTATTCATGAAGGATGCAGAAGGTAATTTTGGAGCTGAACCAGAAATGGTTTTACTAATTGATAACGCAAGTGAAATTTCAAAAACAGTAATAGACCACGATAAGCTTGGACCAATTGCTAAAGAATGCGAGCAAGTTTCGAAAAACAGCAAAACCAGAGTGGCTGTAATTGAAGGTGCGGTTCTCAAGCCTGGTCCTAAACCAGATCCTCAAAAACTTGCAGAGATATTTCGTAATGCAACAGAAGCTTTTTATATGGCTCAACAACATCTAGCAACAAAAGATGCAAAATTTAAACCAGCTACATCTTTATTAATTCCGACAAATATTACAGGAACAGCTGAACATGGTGACACCAATAATCTCACTTTTAATACTTTCAATAAATGGAAGCATGCGGCGCGTGATAAGGACGGAAATTTAAAAGCTCTTGAAGGAGTTATGACTATAGCAACAGCTAAGAATGCTCCAAAAACTCTGGATGCAAAATTCACTCCTTTCCTAGCAAGCTGGTCACAATTGGGATTGGGGTCCAAATTACCAGAAGATAAAGTACTTAAGGAATTAGCTTTGGACTTACCTCAAGAGAATGCAAAACTTCTTGAAGCCTTCAATGCAAAAGTAGCACCTAAGCCAACGCCGGTTACAATAGCTGGCGAGAAACCAACTGCCGTAGCAGCGTAATCTATACAACCGTGATAGCTCCAACTACATCTGCAACACCAAGCATTACGATTCCAACTGCAACGGCTAGTGCAGCAACAGATACAAACACTCTGTTAAGCCCTGGCACAGAGAACCAGTCGATGACTGCGTTACATCAAGCACAACCAACAGTTCAGGGAGCTAAACTTAAGAATTACAATTTCAAAAAAATCAGCGCAGAGGATCAAGGACTTGAACCCGAATTAGCAACAATCCTTGCAAGACACAAAGTTTACAAACAAGAAGCATATCGCTACAACACCGCTGTTCTGAGTGAAGACGGCAATACTTTAGTAATGCCTCTTGATGGTAGAACTGTTTTAGCAAATTACTTTGGTGGTAGGGGAGCTACAAAAAGATTTCTCAATCGTACTGTAGGTTGCGTCCCAAGAACCTTTGGTTCACACAATACTTTACTGGGCACACGCAAATACAAAGAACTTTATAGTAAATCACATGATGCTGAATTAGATAGCGATAAAGGAGAAAGCCTAGCTGAGCTTATTAAAGGATTGCAGACTAATCATTATCACGGGGTAGTAGTTTTTGAGAAAGATCCAAAGCTTGGGAAGTTTCCTAAATATCCAAAAGCGCTTGCCATCACTGATTCATATGCACTTTTAGTTAAGTCAAACATCTCAACTATTAAACCAGGTGGTGCAGAAGAAGAAATTAAAGCTCTGGAAGCGCAATTTAAAAAATATTATTCATTGGATAAAGTTCTGCCATTTTTCTCAATGGAAGAAGCCAAGGAACTTGGAATTGATTTCAACGAAATCAGGCACAAAATTATTGAAGGCTTATACCAAGCACAGGGATTTGATTTACTAGCAGTAGCCTCTAAGCTGGATTTTAGTTCAAGTAGTTTAAGTAATAAATACATAGATAAATGGCATACTATCAGTGAAAAAAATAATGGAAGCTGGAAAGCCACAGGTGATGCAAGCCTAGTTACCAATGCAATCTTCACAAATACCAAAGAAAAAGCTGAATATCTAGCGAACTTAAAAGACGAGGCTCGCTCTATGACTTTTGTAGTACCTAGTGCTAAGGCTATTGAAACTTTGCCTAAGGAACTTGCCATACTAGATGCTCTTTCGCAAATGAGCTCAGGGACTGAATCACGCGCTGGTGAAAAAGAAGCAGCATTAATGAAACAAGTAGCTAAAGTGAATGAAAACACTCTAGCTAGTTTATCTGCTTAAGTTATAATTGAATAATGAGTTCACTTCAAAGTCGAAGAGAGTTTCTTGGATCAACCGCAACAACCGCAGTCGGTTTAAGTCTTCCAAATATACCTAATCTAAACAAAACGGATTTCTTACAAACATCTTTACCAAATACCAATGAAGACTTTGGAGATCGATTTTTAAAATTTTTAGCTGTCTCTAAAGAAGAAAGAAGGTTTAATAACCCATTTAAAGGTTTACCTATAGATACTATAAGAAAAAAAGCAGAGTCGATTCATCTTAAAACTATAGGCAATCTTGCTATGAATCCTAATACGACTGTAGATCAAGCAAGAGTGAAACTAAGAGAAGTATATAGAGCGTTGTCTTCTGCAATAAAAAACAATACTCTTGACCAAGAAGAATTATTTTCAGATCTTACTGGTGACAACGATTCTCAAAAATACTTTGAAAGATTAGGAGATATCCTAGACAAATCAGCTAAATTCAATCATTTAATTCCGGATAACTATCTCAGCCCAGAAGAACTAACTTCATTCAATAACGAAATCACAGATTTCTCAACAAGTTTAGCTCTTAAAGAAGATTTGCCTGTAAAAAAATGTCTTGAGTTAATAGAAGCATTTTTTAAAACAAGATACAGACTTAACAACAGAAGAGAATTAGCAAGCAGACTTGCTACACAAGCAGCCTAAAATTCTCACCTAAATAAAATTTTCTAACAATTTCATCAGCCGCAATTTCAGCCGAAGTTCCTTCGCGAATAATTTTACCGTCAGTCACTATATACGCTCTGTCAGTAATTGAGAGAGTCGCAGCCGGGTTGTGATCAGTGATCAAAAGCCCGATATTTTTTTTCTTACAAAGATCTTTGATAATCAATTGAATATCTTCAATTGCGATAGGATCGATACCCGTGAAAGGTTCATCTAATAAAATAAACTTAGGATCAGTAACAAGCACACGAGCAATTTCGAGTCTTCTACGCTCACCACCTGAAAGGCTGATTGCAAGTGAATCCTCAAGTCTTAAAATACTAAACTCTTCTAAAATTTCTGTGATCTTTTGATCAATTTTGGCTTTAGAGAATCCATGCATCTCTAATACCAGTTCTAAATTTTCTCTTACTGTTAAAGTTCTAAATGCACTTGGTTCTTGAGTTAAGTAACCTATGCCTAATTTTGAGCGCTCATGAATTTTGAGCTTAGTAATATCTCTGCCACCTAAGAAGATTTGACCTGCATTAGGTTTAACCAAACCTACAACCATATCAAAGCTAGTCGTCTTGCCGGCTCCATTAGGACCCAACAAAGCCACTATCTCGCTAGGAGCGACACTGAAACTAATCTGGTCAACTACCTTGCTAGATTCGTAGATTTTTTCTAAATTAATAGCTTTTAAGGCCTCTGGGTGAGGCATATAAGCTCCTTATCTATTGTTGTTGTGATAGCCACCACCGCCGTAGCCTCCGCCACCTTGGTTGTCTCCGCCACGATAGCCACCACCTTGGTTGCCACCGCCGTAACCGCCGCCGCCTTGGTTATCACGAGGATTGTCTCCACGAGAGTTACCGCCGCCGCTACCATTACCAGACCTTGGGGGTCTATTTGCATTAAAAACAGCCTTACGCTTAGCTTCTTCAGCTTTACGTTTTCTTCTTTGTCTTGGGCTTTCGTAGTGTTTACGTTTTTTAACTTCTAAAATAATTCCGGCCTTGAGAACTTCACGCTTAAATCTTCTAAGCGCAGCCTCTATTGATTCGCCTTCTCCTACTCTTACTTCTGCCAATTTATTAATCACCACCTTTGATAGTCAACTTATTCTAGCAACGCATAGCCTTTATAAATCCTGGGTTTCTTGCTTTTTGATATTTTCTTTAGAATCTTACAGGATGCCCTTAGATATCAGTCCCTTATTGACTCTAGATATGGCAAAGGTAGGGTAAGATCCTCACCTTTTCTGCAAAAACCAATGATTTTAAGGTCATTAGTCTTACCACCTATATATAGAGTAGGTGCTTGATTAGGATTAGCAAGTTGTTCTCTCAAATTAGGCATTTGCGTAAAGGCATATCTCAAATGCTTTTTATGGAGCTTTTCATCATCCTGATAAATTAAAGCCGCCATCAAATGCCAATAAGGATTATCACCGCTATAGGCAATGGCCTTATCAATTGAAATTTTGGCAGTAGAAATTTTTCCATTAGCAAGCTCTGAGGCAGCAAGGTAGCCATAATAGAATCCAATATTTGGCGTGAGCTTCACTGCAGTTTTGAAATCCTTTTCGCTTTGTACAGTATCAATATTTAAATAATCAAAACCTCTCATCAAGTAATAAAGAGAGTTTTGTTTGTCCCATTGAATGGCATTATTGAAATTACCCTTATCAAAAAAATAATGTCCGACTAAAGATGGAACTTGCACATATAAAGAAATTAACAAAGCAAGAACCATTGTGATCTTCGCGAGTAGTCCCTTGAATTGAAACTTAGTTAGCTCAAAATCCTTAACCATATAAGGCACAAACAACAAACTTGCAAGTAGAATTTGACTGAAATTCACTAGGGAAGCATCAAAGAGAGTTACTACAATAAATGGAATAAATGCAGGTTTAGCATATTTGTACACCAGAAAAACCAATGCCGTAAAAAGTAAAAATCCCCAAATGCCTAATTCAAAAAGATAATGAAAAAGCATACTGTGCCCATGAGCCACAAATTGATCTGCTCTTGAGCCCCAAGATTCAGAAGTAAGTTTAGTGGTAGAGAAATCAAGCGCAAAAGTTCCAAAGCCAAAACCAGTAAAAGGTCTTTGCAAAAAGCCATGAAAACAAGACTTCCAAATAGCGAGCCTTGAAAAAACTGATTTCTCAAAAAAATTATTTAAGTTTGCATAGCCAATAAAAATCAAAACTCCAGCAAGTGGAAGCAAAAGCAAGAGAAAACGCTTTTGGAAATTTTTAAGCAGGGCTGCAAGATAGGCAATAAAAGCTATTACCTTGGCAGAGAGTCCAAGAAAAATTCCACTTAAGCCATAAACCCACAAATGCGCTCTAGGATTAGGATAGTAAAGAACAAGGAATGCTGGTAACCAGAGCAACAATGAACCATGTTCAGAGAACTCAAGTTCAATAAAATGAAAAATACAAATCGCCAAGAAAGTAGTTAAGAGAAAAATTCTTTTTTTATTTTCTTCAAGCTTAAGCCACCAATCACTAAAACCCCATGCCATAAAGCCAGAAGCTAATAAGAAATACTCCAAACTAAAACGTGGCTCTTGAGCAAAGAAAAAACAAAAAGCGAGTAAAATCCAAAATAGAAAATACTTGGAGACTTTATGTAAGTAAATTAACGAGAAAATGAAAGTAGCTAGATGAACAGGGAAGTAGGCTATACCACTACAACCACCAAGTAGAATTATTCCTAGAAATACAATCAGAAAAAGCACTAAGCTTAATTATAATTGCTATTTATCAAAAACCATATTTAAAGAGAATCTACCTTTAGCAGTTGTATCAGGACGAGTAATTGCGCCTGTCACCGTTGCTTTACCTTTTGGTCTGAAAGGTCTCTTTGCAGTAACTTTACTAACTGACATTAACACACCAACATCAACAATTGAAGCAGTTTGACCAGAACGGAATTTTTTAATTGCAAGATGTTTAAGTTGTTGTTTAAATTCTCTAGCAAAACTTTTTTTCTTCTCACCAACGATTTTCTTTTTAAAAAGTTTTTCAAGGCTATGGCTATCAGCATCCATACCAATTCCATGAATATCATCGGAAGAGGCATAGGCTAAGACAGCTACAGTATCCTTAGTAGAAAAATTTCCAAACATATAAGTAGATACCTTGGAAGGAATTGGTAAATTAAACCAGTATTTTGGCGCGGAAGGATCTACATCATCTTCTCCCTCTACCGTGACAAAATCAGCATTTGCTTTATAAGTACCTTTCACGAAAATCATTTTAGTTCCAATATGAGTCTCATCTGGACCTTTGAAAATATCTTTTAGCTCGTTTGGAGTATCAGACGTTCCTGTTAGCTCTACATAGCCTGTAACTGTTGCACCTTTTGGAGGTGTTCTGACGGGTGCTACTGCTGCCCAAACTACATTTGCGAGCATCGCTGTTATCAAAAACAGCACAAAACTTTTTACTATAATATTTTTCATAGAATTCCCTTTTAATTACCCACTACTTAAATTTATTGATCGAAAGTCATTCTCAAAAGGAATCTACCTTTTGCTGAACTCCCAGTACGAACAAAAGTACCTTTGACAATACCTTTATTACCTTTTCTAACTGCAGTAACTTTTTTAACTGACATCAACGCACCAAAGTCACTAACAGAAGCCGTTCTGCCATTGAGGAATCTTTGTACTGCTAATTTTCTTAGCTTAGTTTTAAATTTGTTAGCAAAAACTTTTTTCTTGCCATTAGCGCCAGAGACTCTCTTTTTGAAAAGTTTTACCAGGCTACTATTACCACCATTGCCATCATCGTCACCATTGCTATCATCGTCACCATTGCCTCCAGAACCACTATCACCATCAAGGTCATCTTGTGAAACAAATGACAAAGTAGTGTAAGTATTTGAAGTAAAGTATCTTCCAGAAGCATGCGATGATACTGCAGCTGGAATTGGCAAATCAAATCTATACTTAGGAGAAGAAGAACTTACTGCTTTATCCTCTTCAACACTCACGAATCTTGCGCCCGCACTATAAGTTCCTGTCACATTAATTCTCTTACCATTTTTGTCAAGAGTTATTGAGCTATCGGAACCTTTATAAATTTCAAGTAGGTCATCAGGGAAGCCTGCTGAGCTCTTAGCCTGCAAATCTACATAGCCTGTAACTGTTGCTCCCACCGATGGGATCTTAGTTGATTTCTTGTTTGCAGCAGAAGCAATATTAGGATTTATCATTGCTGTTACTAGAAGCAAAGCAAAAGTTTTAGTTAGAAGATTTTTTTTCATTGGATTCCTTTAAAATAGGCACTCGGCTCATTATGCCTCGAATAGTTAATTTCAGAAATCAACTATTCGACCTAGGCTATTTGATAACAAACTATATAAATACTCTATTTACCAAACTAAGAACGGCAATGGTGGTCTGAAAATAAAGAAAGAAAAAGTAATAATTATTTGAGCTATGGCGAAGGTTAGCACTACTGCAATTTCACTGAATCCACTTAATTCAAAATGATGATGTAATGGCGCCATTTTAAAGATTCTAATATCCTTATGGAGGAATTTTCTAGAAAGGATTGCACTTGAGACCTGCAGCATTACCGACAAGGTTTCTAATACTGGTACAAAAGCGAAAACCAAAAGATACCATTCGAAATTAGTTACGTAAGCCAAGCCTCCCAAACCCATTCCTAGTGCAAGACTACCGGTATCACCCATGAAAACTTTTGCAGGTTTAAAATTGAAAACCAGAAAAGCTGATAAAGCAAAAACTACTGCCACACAGAAAAATACCGTATAACTATCACCTTGTATCCAAAGGAAATAACCCATGGCACCAAAAGCAAGCATCGAAAGCATTGTAGCTAGACCATCCAAGCCATCTGAAAGATTAATAGCATTTGAAGTACCTGCAATTACAAAAAATGCCCAGATAAACTCACATATTGCAGGAATATATCCAACGTTTAGAAAACCTGAGTCAATTACTGGAAACAAATATCTACCAGAGAAAACTACTATCAATGAACTAACCAAGAGTTGCAAAATAATTTTCTGTAATGAACTTATTCCTTTGTAATTCGAGCGCAGAATCTTCACGGCATCATCTGCAGCACCCATAAGGGCACCTGCAAGAAAAGCAATGAATATGAGCAACATAGTCTTGCTCTGAGATTGAAAAACCAGATAGATGCTTGATAGAAATATTGGTACTAGAAAAATCAAGCCACCCATTGTAGGCGTGCCTGCCTTCTCGGTAATATGCGACTGTGGACCAAGCTCTCTAAAACTTTGAATAGATTTAAATTTCTTTAGCCAATTAATAACTGGCTTAGCAATAAAGAATGCCAAGATGAAATTTAGAAAAGCAAATACTAATATACTGAGCATAAATTAAAAAGTTACTACTACTAGCTGCCTTAAAATATATTGCAGAAGATTGAGACAAAGGAAGGCAATAATTACCGAAAAGTCAAAGCCACCTACAGGAGGAATAATTCCTCGAAAAAGCTTTGCGTATGGATAAACTATCTTGTCAATATAAGCGTAAAATTTCGTAGACGTGAATTGAGGGAACCAGGAACCGATTACCCAAATCAAAAGAATATAGCTATAAATTTCTATTGCCTGAATTAAAAGTGCAATCAGCTTAACCAACATACTATTATCATATAACGTAATTCAAAGAAGTTGGGATCATATATATAAGAGCGTGGAAACTAAAGAATTAACTGAAATCAAAAATAAACTCGAGCACGATTTAATAAGTGCTTTAGAAAAACAAAAGCGCGATAAAGATACGATCGATTTAGTCTTAAAAGCTTATCGTTTTGCATTTGAAAGACATATAGAGCAAAAAAGGAAAAGCGGTGAGCCTTATATTATTCATCCAGTTGCTGTTGCACTTGAATTAACCAAACTTAAATCTGACACTTCAACAATTTGTGCAGGACTTCTACATGATGTCTTAGAAGATACTAAAACCGATGCCGCGGAAATGATCGAAGAATTCGGCAAAGATATTTATGAACTAGTTGATGGTGTTACCAAACTTGGGAAACTCAACTTTAAATCTTCCCAGCAAGAGCAAGCAAATAATTTTCGCAAGATGTTAATGGCTATTGCTCAAGACATGAGAGTAGTTTT
>CAYQSL010000043.1:0-9932 GCA_964420165.1 uncultured Gammaproteobacteria bacterium
AGCTGATTTTATCAATGTATCAATTAAAAATATAGTTTCTGCAATTTTTGAAGGCTCAATTTTAGTAATTATTATTCTTGTACTCTTCTTGGGTAATTGGCGAACTAGTGTTATTAGCCTTACAGCAATTCCTATCTCCATCATTATTGCAATAATGGTTTTAAGAGCCTTTGGTCAAACAGTTAATGCAATGACTTTAGGTGGACTTGCTATAGCAGTTGGTGAAATAGTAGATGATGCAATTATCGATGTGGAAAATGTCTATAAAAGACTTAGGGAAAATAAGCTTAGTGCTAATCCTAGACCAGTTTTAGATGTGATTTTTGATGCTTCGATTGAAGTTCGTAATTCTGTTGTTTATGGAACCTATATTATTACTATAGTTTTTGCTCCCGTACTTTTCTTAGGAGGTTTGGCTGGTCAGATATTCAAGCCACTTGCACTTGCTTATATCATTTCAATTTTTGCTTCTTTGTTTGCAGCTTTGACTTTGACACCAGCAATGTGTTTTTATTTACTTTCTAAGGGGGTTGATTTAAAAGAACATGAACCTAAGATAGTAACTAAACTAAAGGAAAAGTACAGCAAGCTTCTTGATTATGTTTTGCATCAGCCCAAAAAATTGTTTATCACTTCGATTACTTTATTTGTGATTTCTCTAATTATCTTCTTCAATTTAGGTAAAGCTTTCTTGCCTGAATTGGGTGAAGAGAATCTAATTATCATGGCATTTAATCCGCCCGGAAGTAGTCTGAAATCCACTCAAAATGTGGCTTTGGCTGTAGAAAAAAAACTAAAGAAATATCCAGAAGTAATTAGAGTTGGTAATAGAGCTGGTAGGTCAGAAAACGACGATGAACCTATTACATCTAATATCAGCCATTATGATATTACTTTAAAACCTGGAATCGCAAAAAATAAAAAAGAAAAATTGATGGAGTCTATTGCTGAAGATTTTGAGAATGTACCAGGTATGCTTGCTTTAATAAGATCTTTTATTTCAGAAGCAATAGAGCAAGTTACGACAGGACAAAGAGCGCCGATTGTGTTTAAGCTTTATGGCAATGATTTACGAATTCTAAAAGAATATGCTGAGAAAATTGCAAAAGTTTTAAAGGAAGTTCCTGGTCTAATTGAAATACAGCTTGAACCTATTTCAGATATTCCGCAAATTCATATAGAAATCAAACGTAATGTTGCTGCTAGATATGGCTTAACCGTAGGAGATTTATCGAAAACAATTCAAGTTGCTTTTAATGGAATTGCAACTGACCAGAAAGTAATAGAAGGACAAAAGGCATTCGACATCTATATTTGGTTCGAAAAAGAATTTAGAAATGATCTTGAAGTAATAAAAAATACTCTTATTGATACACCAAGCGGAGTGAAAATTCCATTAGGTCAAGTTGCAGAAGTAAGGGAAAGAGTTGGTCCAAATATTATCAATAGAGAAAACGTTTCAAGACGTATGGTAATCCTAGCTAATGCTAAAAAATCCGATATGTCTAAGTCGGTTGAAAAAGGGCTTAAGCTGATAGAACAAAAAGTAACTTTACCAGAAGGATATCTGTTAGATGTAGAAGGTGATTATAAACAACAAAAAGAAACTAACCAAAAGCTATCAGTCATGGGTATCTTAATTTTAATAGCAATCTTTCTTTTACTAGCTTTTGCCTTTAAGTCATTTAAAATAGCAAGTATCATCATGGCTAATTTACCTCTTGCTCTTATTGGCGGGGTCTTGGCAATTGCTATTAGTGGGGAAGTTGTAAGTATCGCTAGTATGATTGGTTTCATTACTTTATTTGGCTTATCTACAAGAAATTCAATATTATTAGTTCATCGTTTTGTTGATATTGAAGCAGAACATCCTGATCTTCATATTGATGAAGTTATCAAGAGAGGTGCTTTAGATAGGCTTGCTCCTATATTAATGACTGCACTTACGGCAGCTTTTGCGATGTTGCCACTTGCATTATTTCCTGGAGCAGGAAGAGAAATAGAACATCCTCTTGCAATAGTTATTCTAGGTGGTTTATTTAGTGCAACTGCTCTAACTCTTTTAGCAATGCCTGTTGCTTATAAATATTGGAGTAAAAGATCATGAAGTCTCCAGAAGAAGTTTTTCTTACTATTACAGTAATGGGTTTTATAGTTGCTTTTCTTCATTCGGCTATTCCTACTCATTGGCTGCCTTTTGTTGTAGCTGGACGTGCACAGCATTGGAGCCACGCAAAAACTCTTTTAATTACAGCTCTTGCAGGTATTAGTCATGTTGCTTTCACGACTTTTCTTGGGTTCTTATTAGTTTGGCTTGGAATAGTATTTAATGAAAGATTTAACCATCTTTTTTCAATACTGGCAGGACTTGTATTGTTTGCTTTTGGTCTATTTTATATAGTTAAATATTTTCGCAATAAAGATCATGGACATCATGATTGTACGCATGGACATTCTCACGAAATTAAATCTCCAAGTTCTGATTGGGTAGCTATTAGTAGCTTACTTACTATGCTTGTCTTCTCTCCCTGTGAAGGATTTTTGCCTATTTTCTTTTCTGGTATTAAATATGGTTGGTTTGGATTTGCTTTATTAAGCTTAGTTTTGGCTATAGGAACAATTGCTGGAATGGTCTTGTTTACTGGGCTTACATTACTTGGAATGACGAAACTTAAACTAACTATTTTAGAAAAATATGAAGCCGCTATTCTTGGAAGCATCCTTTGCATTCTTGGAATTTTAGTTATTACTTTAGGACATTAATTATGGAAACAAATAAATCTAGTTGTTGTAAAGAAGAAATCTGTGAAACGGAAAAAACGGAAAAAGTCGAGCATGATCACGATTCATGTTGTGATAAACCAACTAATGCACATTTTATTACAGTGATTATTTCAGGTGTTTTTACTGGAGTTTCATTTTTATTTCAATGGCAAAATCTGTCTGTTTATGGCGAAATTGCTTTTGCGGTTATAGCTATTATTGCTGGTGCTTGGTTTATTTTTCCAAAGGCAATTAAGTCTCTTCTTAGACTTTCTTTGGATATGAATGTTTTAATGACTGTTGCTGTAATTGGTGCAGCATGCATCAATGAATGGGTTGAAGCTGCCACAGTTGTATTTCTATTTTCTCTTTCTGAATTACTTGAATCTTTAAGTGTCACAAGAGCACGTAATGCAATTCAATCTTTACTAGAACTTTCACCTGAAAAAGCTTGGCTTAAAGATGCTGATAGTTTACGTGAAATGCCAGTTGAAGAAATAAAAATTGGCAATATCATTGTTGTAAAATCTGGAGCGCGAATACCTTTAGATGGCAAAGTAATTGCGGGTAATTCCACTGTAAATCAATCCCCTATAACGGGTGAGTCTATGCCAGTAGAGAAAAAGACTGGTGATATGGTGTTTGCTGGAACTATTAATAATGAAGGGTCATTGGAGATTTCGGTGACTAAAACTTATGCAGATACAACCTTATCTCGAATAATTCATTTAGTAGAAGAGGCTCAGTCTCAAAAAGCCCCAACCCAACAGTTTGTAGATACTTTTGCCCGTTACTATACTCCAGCAGTATTTGTTTTGGCATTATTTGTATGGCTTGTTCCACCTTTAATGCTAGGAATGGCTTGGTCAGTCTGGACTTATCGTGCTTTGGTCTTGCTGGTAATAGCTTGTCCGTGTGCTCTTGTAATTGCGACACCAGTTTCAATAGTATCTGGCTTAACAGCAATGGCAAGAAGGGGAGTATTAATTAAAGGTGGCGCATATTTAGAAGCTATCGGAAAGTTAAAAGCTTTAGCCGTAGATAAAACAGGCACTATTACTGAAGGACAACCAAAAGTAATTCAAGTTATACCTTTTAGTTCAAAATCAACTATTGAAATTATTCAAATTGCTGCTGCTATTGATGTGCATTCGGAACACCCATTAGCTCAAGCTGTTATGGCATATGCAAAAGATCAAAGTATAGAATTTACAGCTAGCCAAAATTATCAAGCACAAGTTGGCAGAGGTGCTCAAGCTGAAATTAATGGACATCATTATTTTTTAGGTAATCATCGTTTTACTCATGAACTTGCAGTATGCTCTCAAGAACTTGAACAAAAACTTAAGCAAATCGAAGCATCAGCACAGTCTGTTGTGGTCGTAGGACATAAACCCCATGCTGATTGTGCAGGAGAAGTTTTAGGAATTATTGCAATAGGAGATAGTATTCGTCCAGAAGCAAAAGCTGCAATTAATTCACTTCATCAAGCCGGGATAAACAAGGTCGTAATGTTAAGTGGTGATAATCAACTCACAGTTGATTCAATCGCTAAACAAGTTGGTATCGATGAAGCAAAAGGTGATTTATTGCCAGAACAAAAAATTGAACATGTTCGCAAATTGATAGAACAGCATCATTATGTAGGGATGATTGGTGATGGAGTTAATGATGCACCAGCGATGGCTGCTTCCACTATTGGAATTGCAATGGGTTTTATGGGGACTGATACTGCTATTGAAACCGCTGATATTACACTAATGCAAGATGATTTAAGTAAGGTTGCAGAAACAATTCGTTTTGGACGTCGTACTGTCCAAGTCATTAAGACTAATGTTGCTTTTGCTTTAGGAATAAAATTGATTTTTTTAACTCTTGCCTTATTTGGGCATACCAGTCTATGGCTTGCAATACTAGCCGATACTGGCACAACCCTGGTGGTGATTGCAAATGCCCTTAGTTTGCTTAAGACTAATGCGCAATAAAATGCCACTAATACTTTAGTGCTTAATAATGCTTCTGTTCATAACTACTTCTTAAAATAGATATGTTCTAATTCCCCTAATAAATATTCAAAGATTTTATGGTAAATTTTCAACCTTATTATGGTGCGGCTTATGGTATGAATCCCTATGGTGGTTATAGCCCATATGGCATGAGCAATCCGTATGGTTCGTCTATGGGTTATAGTCCATATGGATCATCAATGGGGTCCAGCCCGTATGGTTATAACAATCCCATGCAAGCTAATATGCAAAGTCTTGCAAAGGGAATGACTATGATATTACAAAATTTGCCTTCGTTGTTTGGTCGTAAAAATAATAATGGAGATGGTCAGACAGCAGCGGCTAAACCCGATAAAGCGACTCAAGCTAAAACAGCTGATGAACAATGGCAAAACTGTGGCTGTAGTAAATCTAGTTAATAGTATTTTCTTTTAGAAGGCTTTCAATCAAAGTAATGTTAATACTAAACTCATTTTCAGAGTTGCTGAAATAGTCCACTAAGGGCTGTAATAATTAGTAAACTAAGAATTCAATCTTAGCTCTCAAAAGATCAATTTCAGCTACGTCCCCAACCTCCAGTCTATCTTCGACTTTATCTATAAGCTTCTTATAAAAAGATCTTCTTTCTTCAGTTATCTCATAGAGTTTTTGAGTAATAGAAAGTTGTAAATCAACAAAGGAGAACAATAATGAAAAAAATTATATTACCATCTATCGGATTAGCTCTATTGACGGGCAGCATCGCAGCTAACTGTGGATGCAAGACCTGCAAGTGCCTTGGTTAATCTTGAAAAATAAATCACCTAGCCTAAAGCAAAATCCAGGTCATTTTTTATGAAATTAAGCTACAGTATGACAAGAATAAAATTCTCATATTTAAATGAATGTCAAAAACTTACTCAAAAACTCCCCTCTAAAACTAATCCTCCTATTAGGTGTTGTAAGTCTTTTCGCTGATATGACTTATGAAGGGGCTAGAAGCATTAATGGTCAATATCTTGCAATGCTTGGAGCAAGTGCAACTATTGTAGGAATTACTTCTGGGTTAGGGGAGTTTATTGGTTATACCTTACGTCTCTTTTCAGGATATATAGCTGATAAAACTGGTAGATATTGGCTTATAACAATTCTTGGTTATGCAGTTAATCTTCTAGCTATTCCTTTGTTGGCTTGGGTTAATTGTTGGGAACTAGCTGCTCTACTTATGATTCTAGAAAGAGTTGGTAAATCAATCCGTACTCCTGCTCGTGATGTCATACTATCAAATGCAACTCAACAGGTAGGTCATGGATGGGGATTTGGTTTGCATGAAGCTCTAGATCAAATTGGAGCAGTAAGCGGACCTCTAATTTTAGCTACAGTTCTTTGGATGAAAGGGACTTATCAGAATTGCTATGTACTTCTATTAATACCAGCTGTATTATCGTTGATAAGTTTATTTATTGCAAAATACAAACATCAAAAAATATCCAGTTATTTAAATGAGCCTCTAAAGCCAATTGTAAAAGGATTTAGCAAACCTTTCTGGCTTTATATTATTGCTGTAAGTGTAATTGCTATTGGCTATGCTGACTTCCCTCTTATCGCTTATCATCTAAAAAATGTTTTCCCTGGACAAGAACAATGGATACCTGTTTTCTATGCACTAGCTATGGCAATAGATGCTGCTAGTAGCTTGTTTTGTGGATATTTATTTGATAGAAAAGTTGGCATTTCTATTATTGCTTTTGCTACATTCTTTTCTGCATTCTTTGCACCTCTAGTATTTTTAGGCAGTATGCCTTTAGTTATCTTTGGAATGGTTCTGTGGGGTATTGGCATGGGAGCACAAGAGTCTGTTATGAAAGCTTACATTGCAGAAACAATACCCATGAATAAACGAGGAACTGCGTTTGGTATATTTAATTCTTGTTTTGGATTATTTTGGTTTTTTGGAAGTGCAACAATGGGATTTCTATATGACATATCAATTACAAACTTAGTTATATTCTCAGTAGTTACTCAATTGGCATCAATTCCTATATTTATTTTTTTAAAGAACAAGAATTCTGTTGAATAAACCAATCTTTAATATGAACAAATATTAGCTGAATATTTTAGTTCTATAACCCAAAAAGCAAGCAATTAAGCAAGCTACTACAACAATGACTGCATAAAACCCCATTTCTAAAATCTTGCCAGATTTCATACCTTGAAGCAGCTCTAGGCTAAAAGCACTAAAAGTAGTAAGTGCACCTAGAAAACCAGTGTTGATGAAATGTATATAGTGAGGTGGAGTAGTGTGTGAAAATTTTTGATAACTTAAACCAATTAAAAAAGATCCTAAGATATTCACTATAAACACAGGGAAGGGGAGTGCAATTACTGCAAAATATCTAAGTAGTGCTCCTAATGAAGCACCGATGATTATTGAAATACAATCTAGAAAAACCTGTGGCATAATATTACATTAACTGACAAGGGGGAGATATGGCGAGTCCCTTTTCCTTACCTTTATACTTCTCAATTAACTTCAAAAAGCTTGGTGTAACCAATAGCGTAACTAAAGTGGAGAAAGACAATCCTGATATTACAGCAATAGCTAAAGGCTTTTGTAATTCAGAACCAGCACCAATGCCTAATGCTAAGGGGAAGAGTCCTAGCAACGTACAAATAGTTGTCATTAGAATTGGTCTAAGTCTCAATTTGACTGCTTCAATAAGGGCGGCATCCACAGTTGAACCTTCTTTCATTGCCTGCTGAGAATATGTCAGAAGGATTATGCCGTTTTTAACGACCAGTCCAACCAGTAAGATTATTCCCATAAAAGATGAAATATTCAGTGGTGTATGAGTTACAAGAAGTCCGATTAAAACACCAAATAGAGACAGCGGTATTGCAATCAAAATTGGAATCGGTGTTAGCAAAGAACGAAATTGAAACACCAAGACAAGATACACTAATAAAACCGCTAAACAAAGAACTAAAAATAAATTCACAAATGCCGCTTGTTGAGTTGCCCACTGTCCACCATAAGCAATATAGTAAGTACGAGGTAACTTCAATTGAGCAATTTTAGTTTGAATCTCTTTCATAGCACTAGCCAATCCACGATTCTCTAAACGTGCAGTCACGAATCCAAGGCGAGACATATTCTCTCTTCTAATTGCCATACTTCCATCTTTCAATTCGACTGTCGCAAGAGCACCCAAAGGGAGTCTATCTCCTGTAATGTTAGAAATTGGCAATGAACTTAAATGCTCGCTAAAATAAAGGCGAGCAGAATCAGACATACGCACTCTTACTGGAATTAATTTTTCTTGTTCTCTAACTGAAGTAACTATCGTTCCCAACATGGCAGTTTTAATTTGCGTTAAAATGTCAGACGCAGATAATCCAAACTTACTTGCTAACACTGGGTCCACTTGCACTGTATCTTCAGTAGCACTGGGTCTGGTATTAGTCTGAATATCAACAACTCCAGGTATTGACTTGAGAATACCGCCTATTTGATTTGATAGATTTTTTAGGATCTCAGAATCATCACCAAAAATTTTAATGGCAATAGGAGCTGGTGAATCTGCCATATCACCAATAAAGTCTTGTAAAATCTGCAATAATTCCATGTCAATCCCTGGAATCTCTTCATCAAGTCTTTTGCGTACTGTTTCCATGACCTGAGTTGTAGAACGATGCCTTTTATTCAACGGTACTAAACGCACCAAAATGTCTCCTCTACTAGTTTCTGTCGCAGCAAATCCCATCTGTGCACCAGTTCGCCTAGAAAAATTCATCACCTCAGGAGTTTGGATTAATATACCTTCTATTCTCCTGGCAATCTTATCCGTATCGTCTAATGAAGTTCCTGCTGGGGCAAAATAATCTAGAACAAAGCTCCCTTCATCAATCACTGGCATGAACTCTTTTTCTAACATTTGACTAAGAGGAAAAAGTAAAACAAGGACAGCAATAGACGCAATAATAACTATTTTTGGAGTCTCTAAAAATTTCCGTAAAAGCTTAATCAAATCAAATCTTTTTATTCTTAGCAGCAAAGGCGAGTACCACGATGCAAGTATCGTGGGTAATGTGATACGAGGAACATCGCTATCTTTTTTAACTTTCAAGAAATCTCGACACATTGTTGGTGTAAGAGTTAAAGCAATAAATAAAGAAACAATAACTGAGGATGACAAAGTAAAACTTAATGCTGTAAAAAATTGACCAACAACTCCTTCAAGTAATCCCAATGGTGCAAAAACTACAATTGTAGTTAAAGTAGAACTGACAATTGGCATTGTCAGTTCATCAATAGCTTTTTTGATAGCATCTGAAGGTGTTAAACCCAATTGTAAATTATGAGCAATGCCTTCAATCATGACGATCCCATCATCAATCACTAAACCAACGGCTATTGCCAAACCTCCAAGGCTCATAAGATTAAGGGTTTGTTGTCCTATAAACATTAAACCAAAAGTTATAGCCATGGTGATAGGGATAGTGGATGCTGCAATCAACGTAGTTGTCCAATCTTGCAAGAAGAGAAAAATGATGATAATGATAAGTACAATTCCTATCAAGATTGCATCACGAAGGTTATCAATTGAACTTGAAACTAAGTCCGCAAGATTATAAACAGGTTGAATTTGAACACCTAAGGGGAGTTGTTTAAGTATTTTAGGTAATTCTTTATTTACATCTCTACTAATATTAATTAGGTTTCCATCAGCCTGTTTGAGAATACTCAAGAAAACTGCTGGGCGACGATTACCATTAAAAGCATTAACAACATCATTAGAACCAAAATGAATATCTGCTACATCTTGTAAGGTAACAGGTACTCCACCATTTACAACAACAACGACCTTTTTGAAATCATCGGGCTGAAACAATTCCCCTGTTCCTAAAATTAAAGTTTGTTGGTGAAAGTTATTACTACGACCTACAACGGTAACTTGATTTGTTAATTGAATGGCTGTAATAACCTGATTAAGCGTTAGTCGATAAAGTGCCAGTTTCTCCGGATTTACTTCTACAGCAATCTCACGCATTTGTGAGCTTTCAATTTTAACTTGAGCTACACCAGGGACTCTTAGTAAACGTGGTCTAATTTGATAAATAGCCAAATCAGTCAACTCTGGAACTGATAAATTGCTTGCAGTGAGGTTATAACTTAAAACTGGA
>CAYQSL010000044.1:0-9876 GCA_964420165.1 uncultured Gammaproteobacteria bacterium
ATAACCTAGATAATTCCAGTAAAAAGTACCGATCAAGAGTCAGAAATTATGTTGGTTATGGTGGAAAGTGGAGGTACGACCCCGGTGGGGAATAAATTTAGAATGTCGTTCAATATTAATTCATATTCTAGTAAGTCTGAACAAAGTCAAAGACAAGCTTTTTTGGAAATGTTTCAAAACACACCAATACCAGAAAGTGAGATTTTACAGAATCTAGGAATTTATACAAATAGGCAAAGTCTCTCAAGATTTTTATTTCTTGATCACATATATAAGCACATACTACCTATCCATGGAGTAATTATGGAGTTTGGTGTACGCTGGGGACAAAACCTTTGCCAACTTTCTGCTCTTAGAGGCATGTATGAACCTTGTAATTTCTCTCGCAAAATTATTGGTTTCGATACTTTTAAAGGCTTTCCCAAAATTCACCAAAAAGATGGCTCCGCAGATTCTGTTGCCATGCATGCTTTTGGAGTAACTGAGAATTACGAAGAGTATTTAAATAAAGTTCTTGATTATCATGAAAGCGAAAGTCCTCTTTCTCATATCAAAAAATATGAATTAGTAACCGGTGATGCTACCGAAACTATTCATAAATATTTAGAGGATCATCCTGAAACTATCATATCAATGGCTTTCTTTGACTTTGATTTATACGAACCAACTAAAGTCTGTTTAGAAGCAATAAAACCTTATCTAACAAAAGGTAGCATCATAGCTTTTGATGAACTCAATTGCAAAGATTTTCCAGGCGAAACAATTGCCTTCCAAGAAGTACTTGGAAAAAATAATTTTAGTATTCGTAGACTACCGATTAATCCATTAAGATCATATGTAATTTTTGAATAAACAAAAAAGATTTACTGAAGATTATTTTGGTTAAGGTGGAAAGTGGAGGTACGACTTCTTAGTCGGCGATGTCAGCGAAGAGTGCTGATGATAGATATCTTTCACCATTAGAAGGAATAATCGCCACAATTAGCTTACCTTTATTTTCAGGACGCTTAGCCAGTTCAATACTTGCATAGATTGCAGCGCCAGAAGAAATTCCACAGAGAATTCCTTCTTTGGTAGCACTCTCCCTTGCAGTTCTCATCGCATTCTCGCTATTAACTTTGATAATTTCATCAATAAGATTTACATCTAAATTATCAGGAATAAAACCTGCACCAATACCTTGAATCTTGTGTGGTCCGGGATTTCCTCCAGAGATTACCGGTGACTCCTCAGGTTCTACAGCAACCATTCTTAGATCAGGTTTTCTTTCCTTAAGCACAGAACCTACACCACTGAGAGTTCCACCAGTACCTACACCTGATACCACTATATCCACTTGACCATCAGTATCACACCAAATTTCTTCAGCTGTAGTCTCTCTGTGTATTTTAGGATTTGCCGGATTCGAGAATTGCTGCGGCAAGAATGCATCAGCAGTCGTTTCAAAAATCTCTTTAGCCTTTTCGATTGCACCTTTCATACCAAGTGCTCCTGGAGTTAAGACCAACTCCGCACCATAAGCTTTAAGTAGCTTACGTCTTTCCATACTCATAGTATCTGGCATAGTTAAAATCAATTTATAACCTTTAACTGCCGCCACAAACGCCAAAGCAATTCCAGTATTACCGCTAGTAGGCTCTATTAAAGTAGTTTTGCCAGGTTTTATCAAACCAGCCTTTTCTGATTCTTCTATCATTGAAAAACCAATACGATCTTTTACTGAACCACCTGGATTAAAGAACTCAAGCTTCAGGGCAATAGTTGCCACACAACCTTCAGCCATGCGATTCAGTTTGACTAAGGGTGTATTTCCAATTAATTCAGAAATATTATTTGCGATACGTAGTTTTCCAGAAGTTTGCATACTTCTAGATTATAACCTTTCAACGATTTAAAATGCATTAGAGCCTCTCACAGCTTATACGCCACATGTCATTAATAGCATTGATAAATTTCTTTGAATAAGTATCAATGTTCAAAGAGGACTTATCAACATCGTTCTTTAAAGTCTCTCGGTAAAATTTTAATTTCTTGACATCATTTGCTAGAGCACAAGCTTTCTCAGTATATTCAGCAATATCCATACAATTGAACTCAGAATGCCCTACTGCATCTGTGATAGTAGTACCTAAACGCCCTGCCCAAGTATCACCATCAAGATTTATTACTGGTACTCCCATATATAAGCTTTCAAGACTTGTTGTACCACCACTAAAAGGAAAAGGATTTAAAGCTATATCAATTTCGTTATAATAAGCCAGGAATTTTTCTCTATCTAGATTAGGTTTTAGAATTATTCTTGATCTATCTATTCCAAAATTTTCGAATTGATTATAAATTACATTTTCATTAGCATCATTAGTTATGCCAAAAAGTAATTTTGAATTAGGAACTTTCTTTAATAAATTCGCCCAAGCTGCAATCACTTCAGAATTAACCTTATGAAATTTATTCATAGATCCAAAGGTAATATAGCCATTTTTTATACAAGGAGGTTCTTTAATAGCTTCAATCATCCCACTTAATTGACCAGAGCTATAGCATTCAGGGATTTTATATACTATTTCAGAGAAAAATTCTTCGTCCTCTTTTTTAACAACAGTCTCATCTGCAATTATAAAATCAACTTCCTTCATTCCAAGAGTCCCCCAATAACCAAGATGTGTAACCTGTACTGGCGCTGGCTTTGCCTTGAGAACTCCAAAATATTCCCTATTTTCATATCCAGATAGATCAAAGAGTATATCAACTTTATCTTCTAAAATTTTATTTGTAATTTCAGTTAAAGGTTTTTTATGCAAAAAATGAAATGACTTAGAAATTTCTTTTATCTGCTCCGTGACATGATCAGAATTTTTACCAGTATGATAAAAAAACAAATTAAACTCTTCTTTTAGACTCAGCTTCTCCAATACCGCAAAGAAATTTGTCATCACTGGATGATTATATAAATCACATGATAGGAATCCAAGATTTAAAACTTTCTTCCCAGGATCCATTCTTTCTTTAAATTGACTTTGATCACATTTTTTATACTTCGAAAGAAATGTATCATTGTATACCTTAGATAGGTTATAAAAATTCTTAAAACCTTGTCCATTATTACGATGTAACGCAAGCAGCAAACTTATATAGAATGCTTCTTTGTTAGGATTAAGTTTTATAGCTTCTAAATAGTGTTGTATCGCTCTATCAGTAATTCCAACATTGTCAAAACAACAACCAATAGAAAGATTTGTTACCGCCAGTAAATCATCAGGTACCTTATCTATCTTTAAAACTTGTAAAAAATTGTTTATAGCAACTATGTGATAATTTAACTTTTGATAAATTGAACCTTTTTGCATCCAAGCAAAAATATTTGAATTATCAAGTTTAGTAATTTGATCAAAAGTTTCAAGTGCTTTTACTGCTAATCCTTGCTGTATATAATGATTTGCAAGCAAAGTTAAAGCCTCAATGTCTTTAAGAGTAAAATTGGATTTTAACTCTAATTTACTTATTTCGCTTTTAGAGAGCATATATAGAATCTCCCCGTTTTAAAGCAATAAACTACTCAATATAGATTAGGATCATATTAATTGGAAAATGCGAAATACTAGTCTTTTCAGCCTATAATGCTTAAAGATGAAGTACAAAAATCTAGGCAATTCTGGTCTCAAAGTAAGTGAAATAGGCTTAGGAACATATATAAATTTTGGCGAAAAAATCTCAGAGAATGAGGCTATAAAAATCGTCCATAAAGCTTATGATTCAGGCATTAATTTCTTTGATACAGCTGATGCCTACGCTGGAGGCAAAGCTGAAGAGATCTTAGGCAAGTCCTTAAAAGACTTTAAGAGAGATAGTGTGGTAGTAGCAAGCAAATGCTTTATGCCGCGCAATGAGTCCATTAATGCCCGTGGTCTTTCAAGAAAGAACATCAGGCACTCTGTTGATGAATCTTTGAAGAATTCCAAACTAGAATACATTGATTTACTTTATTGCCATAGATTTGATCCTGAATGCCCTTTAGAAGAGACTATTTCAGCACTTCACGACTTAATACAAGCTGGAAAGATTCTTTACTGGGGAATCAGTCGCTGGGAAACTAATCAAATTAAAGATGCGCTTGATCTTTGCAAGCAGCTAAATAAATATAAACCCATAGCAAATCAATATGTCTACAATCTCCTCAATGCCGAAGGTGAAGATCAATTTGAGTTTTCTAAAAGAAATGGTATCGGAGTGGTTAGTTACTCTGCGCTTGCTCAGGGAGTTTTAACTGAAAAGTATCTTGGCGATAAAATACCCAAAGACTCAAGAGCCGCAAATGAAAGCCTTAAAGAAAGAATGTGGAATTTTAACGAGAAGGATTTTGCTAGAGCTCAAGAGTTCAATGATTTTGCTAGCAAACAAAATCTCAAATTAAATCATTTAGCTATAGCCTGGTGTTTAGCAAACTCTTCTGTAAACTCTGTTTTAGTTGGAGCTAGCTCTGTGACTCAATTAGAAGATAATCTAAAAGCTCTAGACCTGTCGCGAGAGCAAAGCTTGAGCGTAAAACAGGTCTCTTAAATTTTCCAAAATCTCATTTCCAATGATACACGCGTAGTATCAGTTTGGAAATTAAAACCACCACCATGAATTAAATATGGTGAGAAGATCATAACTTGGTTTGCAAGAGGCTGTGGTCTAATCATCTTAATTTCTCTAGTGCTGCCAACCACAGCTGGTACATTGAAGTTTAAACCATTTATTTGAGCACCATTTACAGTTCTTTCTATTTCAGATTCTTTCCATCTATGCGAACCTGGCATCACTGGTAAGCTCGAATCAATAGAACTTCCTGCAAGAGGAAAATAAACATTGATAGTATTTTTCAAAGCATCTAACCATGGATCTCTATGAGGAGGATTATTTTCCGACTTGAGTGGGCGAATAATTCTCAGCATGATAAATTTCTTTTTCATCTTATCCAAGTAGGACGATACAGGCATACCTACTATACTTGATATTTCTTTTTCAATTAGTGAAAAATCAATTGGGAAAAGGTTTTCATCAAAACCAGCACCATATTTTTTAGCTAAGAGTAAATGAGTTTCATCATCTACATATTTATGATAGTCTTCCAGCTTAAATTCTTCTAAAATTACTGAGATATCTTTTATTTGCTTAATATCATCATAAATTATTTTCTTACAACCTTCTTGAATTTGCTTATGCGCATTAGCATCCAATAAATCTAAGACTTTGAAACCTTCATCTTTAAAATCAGTATTTGCAGTTAAATCTATTTCTTTATCCAAAAGCGCATAATCATCACCATACGCCGTGTCACCAGAAAGCTCATATTCAATAAACTTATCTTCTACTTGGAAAGATATTTTTCTAATTTCTTGCTTAGTGTTCTGGTTGTTACAGTAATTTTTCCAGAATGAACGCAACCCTAGAGAAAAATCTTTAGCATACTGCTCTTGGTTACAAATCTGCGAATTAAGTAATTTACCTCTTAGTTCTTTTTTGTATTTATCAAGGCGATCAGGATCATTAGCAAGCTCTACTACTTTATTTATACAATCTTCGACAGAATCTGCAATTAATTCAGGACAGTCAATATTAGAATGTACTGCAATTCCCGAACGACTAACCCAAGTATTGCCAGCTATAGTTACAGTTGGAACACCCATAAACACTGTATCTAAAGTTGTTGCCCCACCTGCAAACGGGAAAGTATCTAAGCAAATATCAAACTCATTAAACTTCAAGAAGAACTCTTTCAATGCAGGATAAGTCTCCAGTTGAATTCTTGATTTATCAATTCCTTGATTTCCGAAATAAGCTAAAGTTTGTTCTTTCAAATCTATATCTTTAAAAGCTTCTGCTGCAAAATAAATCTTAGAGCTTTCAACTGATTTGAGAATTTTAACCAAATACTCTAAAACACCAGTATTGATTTTGGCAAATCTACTCATTAAACCAAAAGTTATAAAGCCATTTTTACGATAAGGTATGGATTCAGCGACAGGTGCATCTACAGTCAAACCTTTAGGTGTAAAAGGATTAAACATATTTGGCATTCTATGAACTTTCTCTACAAAGTATTTTTCAGAGTCATTAGTTACCACACTCTTATCGGCAATGAAGTAATCCATTTCCGGCATACCTAAAGTACCGTAATAATTAAGCCAACAAACCTGTATAGGAGCCGGTTTCAAAGTAAATAATTCTAATCTACCACCACCCATATGACCAATCATATCTACTAAAATATCAATTTCATCATCATTTATAATCTGTGCCACTTGCTCATGACTTAAACCATGAACATCTTTCCACTCGTCTGCTACATTTTTAAATTCTTCAGTACCATGGTCTGCAAAATTACTGTCGTTGTATAAAACAAGTTCAATATCATCTTTATTGAAGTTTTGAAAAGTCTTTAAAGCCCAATAGTCAGCAGCTGCAAATCTAAATCGATAAGAGAAAAAACCTACTTTAAGTTTTCTCTTTGGATCTTTATTACGTTTAGAAAAATTACTATAATTCTTTTTAACAGAGTCTTTGAAAGGCTTGAGACACAGTCTATAACACTCTTCTGTTAATTCTTTAAAATCGGCATTAGTCGCTCGTGGGTCATGATGAACTATGTGCATCAAAGTACTGTAACCATCTTTAAATGGTCTAAGACGTAACCCAGCTTTATAATACTCGACACCCTCACTAACTCTGCCTAATTGTTGTAAGGTCTCTCCACAAACTAAGTAGGCCTCAGGAATATTGGTACCTAAATTAATTTCATTTTTGAAAAACTCAATAGATTTAGATGTATAGCCAGCATTCAAAAGGATTTTTGCCAGAATATAATTGATCTTTGCTTGATTAGGATTGAGTCTCAGAGAAGCAAGGAAATTATCAAAAGCATTTTGCAAGTCATTAAGTTTATAGTAAGCTTCGCCTAAACCTCTATAAACCATAAAGTCTTGATTTGTGAACTTTAAAGCTACGTTATAGCAATTAATTGCTTCTGCAAATTTGCCTAAAGCGAGGTAAACATCACCCAGATTGGCACTAGATTGATAATTAGGCTTAATACTAAGAGATTTTTTAAAAGCTTCAACAGCTTTATCATACATTTGGTTTAGTACAAATGATTGACCTAGTTCACCCCAAGTAGCTTCCTGGTTAGAATTTATAGCAAGAGATTTTTCAAAAGATTGAATTGCCTCAGCATTATTTCCTAATTTTCTTAAAGTTATCCCAAAGAGAAAAAGTAGCTGATGCTGTCTAGGATTGAATTTGACAGCTTTTTCCAGAAGCTCTTTAGCCTCAGAAACTTTATTTGCTTCAAGGAAATTGGTTACTTGATTAATCGTCTGTTCAGTTGAGCTGATCATAAGCTTTGAACAATATTCCCTGATTAAGCTCGGGAATAATTTAGCTATATGATTGAACATGCAATCCAAAACTTGCAAAATAAACTTTTCGAAAGAATAAAAACTGCTTTCTTAAATCAAGATTTCGCGACAGTCGTTAGCTTATCCCAGGAATACTTACTTCGAGATAAATTCAATGCTTGGGTCCTAGCTTATTTTGGCTATAGTTTATTTTTTATTGGCACATACAGAGAACAATTACTCGGATTAGATTACTTGAGAAAAGCAACTAAGTTAGATCCCAAGGAAGCTCAATTTCATGCCATGATCGGTGTACTACACCGTGATAATTCATCAATTAAATCACTGCAACATTACGAAAAAGCTTTAAACTTAGATCCTGATTGTCATTTAGCATACTATGGTTTGGGGATTGCATATTTCACATTAGGGAATATCGAAGAAGGTATTAATTACATAATAAAAGCCATTTCATATTCAAACAACCTAAAATACTTAGAAGATTTAAATCATATTATTTATTATGATCCGAGATTTAGAAATCCAGATTATAAAAAAATTGCCGAGCTTTTTTATTTAACAGCAAAAGAAAAATATAAACTTGAAGCTATTAATCATCCACTTGCTAGGTATAACGCAAAAAAAGAAAAACTTAAGATTGGTTTTTTCTGTGGAGAACAGGTCAACACACCAACCTGGCCTTTCTTAGAGAAAATATTTAAATCAATGAATCGTAATAAGTTTGAGTTTTATTGTTATTGCAAGCCTCCTAAATTTGTTAACTTAAAGAAAGAACATACCAATATCCTTAAAGTAAAACCACATGTTGATAAGTGGTATTACTGCGATCGAATGAGCATTGTAGACGTAGCAAAGCAAATTCAAAATGATGAAATCGATATATTAATTGATTTATCAGGACATTTACCTTCCTTTTATAGTTATTACTCAGAAGAGCCTACTATATTGCTTTTCATGATGAAAGCAGCGCCAGTACAAATCACTTGGTATGGATTTTGGGGCACTACAGGTATTAAAGAAATTGATTATTTAATTACTGCTGAGGACAATGTACCTCCAAGCCAAGATGAAAACTTTACTGAAAAAGTTTATCGTTTAACAACAGGCTACACTCATGCAGAAATTTTCAACAGTCTTCCTGATATAAATCCAGAACACGCTTTTGAAAAGAATGGCTATGTCACTTTCACTTCATTTAGTCGTTCAACAAAACTCAATAACTATATATTTGATTTATGGTCTGAAATTTTACGCAGAGTGCCAAATTCTAAGTTTCTAATCAAGTACTTTTTGATGGAAGAAAAGTATATGACTAATTTTATTTACTCAAACTTTGAAAGAAGAGGGATTGATAGAAACAGAATTATTATTGATCCAAAAAGTCAATTAGTAAACGCTTTCATTGCAGAATACAATAAGACCGATATTGCTCTAGAACCTTTACCTTTTGGAGGCATCACAACTACCATAAACTCGCTTACCATGGGCATTCCAACTATAGCAAAATATGAGGAAGATAGAGTTACCAATGGTGGTTCAATAAGTTTACTAAAAGCAATAGGCTGCCCAGAGCTATGCGCTTATTCTGACGAGCAGTATATTCAAATCGCCGTAGATTTAGCAAATAATCCAGAGAAACTTAAAGATTATAAAAAGACTTTAAGAGATAGAATTACTAATTCATCGATAAAAGCAGATGTTTACACGGAAAGTATAGAAAGAGCCTTTACTGATATTTGGGAAGATTGTTGTGCAAGAAAGCATCAAGAAGCTGCTACAGAGACTCAGACTAGAATTTCATAAAAATCATTAACTGTAGCTCTAGCACCAAAGCCTTCTTTCTGTTCAATTAAGCCTGAATTTAAAATCAATCCTGCGTCGGTAGTTGATATTCCAAAATCAAAATACTTCTTACTTGCATAGTGCTCATTTACGAGGAAATCAATTACTAAATCAAGTGCGCCAAGTTCTTGTCCCTTAACACTATTTGCAAGATATTGAGCATGAGCAATTATAGGATTCTCATAGATAACAGTGCCGCCTTGGATTTCATTACTAGTGGGATCTTTAGCCACAAAGAGTTTAATGTTCTCTGGGAATTTAGCAGCAAGCAATTCTATCTCTACAAGGCTATGTACTGGTTTCTTAGAATATTTCTGCAAAACACTTTCTAATATTTGCCAATAAGAGTTAAAGTCTTTAGATTCTTCAACGATCAAACCTGCTTTTTGAGCCTTTTTAATAGATCTTCTACGTCTCTCTTGGAATTGAAGTTTATTAGTCAAATCAATAGTAGAACTTAAATCTCTTCTAATGAGTTTGGCATTATTGATAAATAAAGCATAGAGATCTTCCTCTGCCGGCAATGAATGATAGATATATGGCATTACTTTATAAATAAGCTTACTAACGCCATTAGCTTTCAAAAAGTCTTTAGTTGCAGTAAATATTTCTAGCATTAAATGAGCTTTCATATTTG
>CAYQSL010000045.1:0-9293 GCA_964420165.1 uncultured Gammaproteobacteria bacterium
TCGACTAAAGTTTTAGTAAGCTCATAAATATATTCAGGAAGCGTACCGCCATTAGTATCACAAAGAATCATGCGATCTGCTTTAGCACTAATAGCTGCTTCAATAAATTTCTTACTATACTCAGCATTGGTTTTATAACCATCGAAGAAATGCTCAGCATCGACAAAAACTTGCTTGCCTTGTTTTTTTAGGTACTCTACACTCTCTTTGAGCATCACCAGATTTTCTTCAAGTGAAATGTTCATGGTAGTTTCAATCTGCAAAGCAGAGCTTTTAGAAACTATACAAACCACTTCTGTATCTGCGCGTAGTAGAGCTTTGAGAATCGGGTCTTCATCAACAGTGGTACCTGCCTTACGGGTGCTACCAAAAGCAGTTAACTTAGCTGTTTTAAGCTTAAGCTTTTTAGCTTCTTCAAAAAAATCCACATCCTTAGGATTTGCACCAGGCCAGCCGCCTTCAACGTAATTTACACCTAATTCATCTAGTACTTGTAAAATCCTTAACTTATCGTTGACACTGAAGGAAATACCACGCATTTGCGCGCCGTCTCTAAGGGTTGTGTCATATATTTCTATCTGTTTCATTAGGTGATTCCCATTAGCAATTTTTTAATGGAAATTGTCAAGATAAATAGTATATCATTTTAATAATTCATATTTAAGAGACACGGGGTAGTTAGTGATACAAGATATCAAGATTGAAAATCATAATGTACAAGGGAATGTAATACCCTTATACAAGGTATATCCTAAACAAACTTTAAATGATGGACAATCGGTAAGATTTTTACAAGAGGTTCTCGGTGAAGATCTTGCCAAAGCCACTGCTCAGGACTATAGAAATATAAGAGAAATAACTGAACGATTATCAGAGCCTCATATTCCTCCATATGAAGATCCCAGAGTTGAATTAGTTGAGAGAGACAAAGATTGGGTTGCTTATGCTCCAGATTTTTTTCAAGACCCACGTAATCCAGAAAGATTAATCAAATGCAGACCTGGTCAACTGTATACAGCAATTGTAATACCCAAAGCTTTTTTTGAATTTGACCCAAATTCCTCTTCTCAAGATCGAGTTAAAGCTTATCCATCTCATCTTAATTCTGAACGTTATGGTTTCTGGAAACAAGTCTTAGACTTTTTTCTTCTTTCAAGCCCAACTCAAACTTTTGTAAGATTTACTCAAGGCTGGAGTGAACGTATAAATTCTGCTTTGGCTGTCAATAACCTAAGATCTAAAGAGACAGGGAAAAACATTAGTCTGCTTAATATCCATGCTCCAGCAGTTGCTTGGGCTGGTGAAAGATTGGACTTACTACGTCAAACTTTAGAAACACATTTGGGTATTGAAGATTTAGTTAGAAAAAAAGAATCTCTAACGTCTTTGCCTAAAGCAGAGCAGGATACTCCAGGAAAAAAAATTGAACTACGCGATATATGCAGAGAATTAAGAAACAAATTTGAAGCAATAAATCTAATAATCGCTGGAGATTTTAATCCTTTATTTGATATATTTTTCGAGCCATCGCGACTAGATAAATTACTGAAAGAACACAATATATCCAGTCCTTTTATTCATAATGATGGAACCTATGGCTGGGGAGCAAGAAAAAAAGTAGATTTAATAGGTGTTTCAGGAAATTACAACAATATTAGAATGGTTCCTGGCTCCTACAAAGTAGATGAAGGTACAGAAGGCTTTCACAACTCGGATCATAAGCGCATTCATGCAAAAGTTAGTATTGGTACTCCTACAGCAAAAAATACAACCCCTCAAAGGAAGGAAGAAGATGTTGCAAATTTTCTTATAGAGCAAAATCAAAAAAAGGGCACCCACCAACCCAATAAGACCCACAAAAAAGGACTCCTTGTTGCCAAGCAGCCCTTTGATGTTGGTATTGATTTAACTGAGTTCTATCCTAAATGTGGTAAAACCAAACATTCAGATCCAGAAGCTGATTTAGTTAGTGGTTAATTACAGTATATGAATCATAATCCATGAAGTGACCATCTAAGCTTACGCTAGATGCTGTAAATGGATCAGACAATCCTGTCGTAATTCCAGTAGTCACACCTTTGATAAGACCGGTTAGACCACCAGTTACACCACCAATTACTAATCCTGTCGGTACACCGATAACTTTGCCTATAAGGCTGTTATCCATTGAACCTGAGAATGAATCAGCATATTCAATTCCTTTGCTTAGAGATCCTCTTACTGTCCCTGCTACTGCACCAACTGGTACACCAACAACTGGACCTAAGATTGAGAACACACCCATGTCGTGCGCTTGCGCTGGTTTGCTTATTGATATTGTTGCTAACAGTGCAGTTGCAAGAGATAGATTAATAAGTTTTTTCATGATCGCTCCTTTTACCGTATTAAATCTCAACAAGGTAATTGGACAAATACCTAGGCAGGTCCAGAATACAACTTTGTAACCTGGAGAGCAACGAGCTTCATACAGTTTATGCGTCTATTATTCCAGTTAATGTGTAAAGTTAAACTGAGGAATTACACCTAAATCATTTAACCGTCATTCTCGTCATCCTCAATCCTGAAAGGATTGGGGACCCATACTTAAAACTAGGAACCCAGAAACCACTGAAATCTTCTGGTAGACTGGATCCTCAAATTGCTACGCAATTTGAGGATGACGAATTACCTTCCCAAACGCTTCAATAACTTTATCCAAATCCTTCTGGCTATGAGACGCGCTCATAAAGCCAGCTTCAAAGGCTGAAGGCGCGAAGTAAACACCTTCTTCAAGCATTGCCAAATAAAATTTTCTAAAAAGATTCACATCAATATTAGCTTTGGCATCTTCGTAATTATGGATAGGTTTCTCAGAAAAGAAAAATCCAAACATGCCACCTGAATAACTAAACTGCATACTTTTGATATTAGGATTCGAAGACTTAGCAGCTTGTACCAAAAGTCCATCACCAAGATATTTCACATTAGCTTCTAGATCAGAATAAAAATTTGCTCTTTGGATTTTGCGCAGGCAAGTGAGCCCTGCTGCCATAGCAAGTGGATTACCAGAAAGAGTGCCAGCTTGGTACATACCACCCTCAGGAGCAACCAAGGACATAATCTCTCTGCTTGCACCATAAGCGCCCACTGGCAGACCACCACCTATAACTTTACCGAGGCACGTTATATCCGGCATGACATTATATTTTTCTTGAGCGCCACCAAGTGCCACTCTAAAACCAGTCATCACTTCATCAAAAATCAAAAGCGCATCATAGCGCTGAGTAATCTCACGCAAGAATTCTAAATAGCCAGGCTCCGGCAAAATACAACCAGCATTACCAATCACTGGTTCAGTAATGATGGCGCAAATTTCTTTGCCTTGCTCCGCGAAAACTTTTTCGAGCGCGGCTTTATTGTTATAAGGAACGATAATGGTATTTTTGGTTGCATCAGCAACAACACCTGCGCTATCAGGCATAGCCAAGGTAGCTACTCCAGAACCTGCACTAACAAGTAAGGCATCTACATGTCCGTGGTAGCAGCCTGAGAATTTGATGATCTTGGTTTTATCAGGATTATTGCGCGTAGTAAAAGCTCTGGCTAAACGGATTGCAGACATCACCGCTTCAGTACCAGAATTGACCATACGTACTTTCTCAATACTTGGTACTAATTTAATAACCTCTGTAGCCATCAGGTTCTCAATAGCTGTTGGCGCGCCAAAGCTAGCTCCCTTGCGCAGGGTCTGCATTACAGCGCTTTCTATATCTTCATCGGCGTGACCAAGAATCATCGGACCCCAGGAGCCCACGAAGTCTATAAAGCAATTACCATCTTCATCCCAAATGTATGGACCTTTTGCTTTGCTAATAAATAAAGGTTGATTATCGATTGACTTAAAAGCTCTGACTGGTGAGTTCACACCGCCGGGAATTAAATCCTTAGCTTGATTGAAAAGCTCAGTGGATCTGGTCTTGCTGATTTTAGTAATTGACATATATGTACAATTCTAGCAACATGTCATTGCGAGCGTAGCGAAGCAATCCCCTTGCGCAAACTGGATTGCCACGCCCACTTCGTGGGCTCGCAATGACGGCGCTTGCACTCAAGTACTACTACATAAATAAAAAAGCACACCTAATAAAGAATGAGGTGTGCCTATTAAAATTTATAATTAGTATAACTAACTATTTAGATTTAGCTTCAACGTAATCAACAGCTGTTCCAACTGTAACGATTTTCTCAGCTTCTTCATCAGGGATCTCTACTCCGAATTCATCTTCAAGAGCCATAACTAGTTCAACTGTATCGAGCGAATCAGCACCAAGATCAGTAGTGAAACTTGAAGTCTCTTTAATTTCTTCTTCACTGATACTAAGCTGACCAGCAACTACCTTCTTGATTCTTTCGAAAATCTCTTCGCGATCCATAATTTTTGTCATTTTGTTTTTTCTTTCCTTTTTTTATCAGACGGAGAAACTTAATTTGTAATTCAACGTCTTTAGAAACTTACGGTGTTCAAGAATACTACATAAAAAGACCACCATCAACCTGTATTACTTGCCCGGTTATATAATTCGCAGAACCCGCTAAAAATAGCGCTATTTCAGCGATATCTTCAACTTTTCCGAACTCTCCAAGAGGTATATTTTCTTTATATTTCTTTTGGATTTCCTCTGGAAGCTTATCAGTCATCTCTGTTTGTACAAAGCCTGGAGCAATAGCATTTACTCTAATTCCTCTACGGCCATACTCTTTTGCAAGTGATTTAGTGAAACCAACAACCGCCGCTTTCGCTGATGCATAGTTAACTTGAGCAGGATTGCCATGTAGGCCAACAACGCTAGTTACATTAATGATCGCGCCAGATTTTTGTTTAGACATAGTTTTAATGACGGGTTGAGTCATATAAAAAAGTGAATTTAGATTTGTGTTGATGACATCGTGCCATTCTTCTTCTTTCATACGGATGAAAAGGTTATCCTGAGTGATTCCGGCATTATTAACCAAAACATCAATCCTCTGGAAATCTTTAATTACAGTTTCCAAGAAAGTGCTGATCGCAGCTTTATCTGCAAGATCACAAGCCATGTAGCTAACTTTATTATCAGGATTTATAGCTTGATTAATCTCATCTGCAGTGTTGCTAGTTGCTGATCTGCCAGTGATAATTACTTTTGCACCTTGTGCAGCGTAGAGTTCTGCAATCGCTTTACCTATACCGCGAGTACCGCCGGTAATAATTGCAACCTTGTCTTTTAGTTGTTTGTTCATAGATGTTTCTCTTTTTTCTTCAGTTAATGTAGTCATTATTCAGCTCATGATATCAAGTTGGCGGCGTCATTGCGAGTAAGTACCGTCATCCTCGAATCGAGTAGCGATTCGGGGATCCAGTCAACCAGGAAATCTCAGTAAACTGGGTCCCTCTTGAAGATGGGTTCCCAGCCCCTGTGGGGCTGAGAATGACGAGGATGACGCGGATAGGTTTAGTAATCTTTGAGAGCCCTGTCTATATCTAACTTCTGCTGTTTGCGTTTAAGGTCATCGCGTTTATCAGCTTTGTTTTTACCTTCAGCAAGATGTAATAAAGCCTTAGCTCTATTGCCTTTGAAAAAAATCTTACTTGCCACTAAAGTTTGGCTAGTTTTTTGTAACTCTAATTCCAAACGCTCAATTTCATAGCGATTCAAAAGAAGTTTTTTTGGACGTTCAGGATCATGATTAAAACGATTGGCATATTTATATTCAGAGATACGGCAATTGAATAGCCAGACTTCACCTTTGAGAATTTTGGCAAAGGCACCTTGAAGTTCAATATTACCTAACCTGAGAGACTTTACTTCTGAGCCTTCAAGAATTATTCCAGCGATAATATCTTTGCCTAGATGGAAATTAAAATTAGCTTTTCTATTACGAGCAACTGTGGCTGTGCCAGATTTAGTCTGCGCAACTAAGGCATCCTTTTTCTTTTTTTTCTTTTCAAGCTGTTTTTTAGCTCTACCCACAAGAATATATGTTACTACCTTAGATGGCGTCATTGCGAGCCACGTAGTGGCGTGGCAATCCAGTTCGCGCAAAAGGGGTTGCTTCGTCGTTTCACTCCTCGCAATGACGTAGCGATCTAGTGGTATGATTTTAATAGAGAGATGTCAACTAAAGAGCACAAACCAGTAGTTAAATTCAAGGTAAAAAGGCAAGATAGCCCTGATACCAAATCATATTTTGAAGATTTTGAAGTACCTTACGAAGAAGGTATGAATGTAATTTCTCTGCTTATGGGCACGAGAGAGTATCCACACACTTGCCAAGGTGAAGCTACTGAACCAGTTAGTTTCGAGTGCGCATGTTTAGAAGAAGTTTGCGGTTCATGTACTATGGTTATCAACGGCAAAGTACAGCAAGCCTGTACAGCGCTTGTAGACAAGCTGCCACAGCCTATTAGCCTTGAGCCAATGTCTAAATTCCCAGTTCACAGAGACTTGATTGTAGATCGCTCTAAGATGTTTGATGCTCTTAAGAAAGTTAAAGCTTGGATTCAAGTAGATGGTGTTTATGATCTTGGTGAAGGTCCTAAAGTACTTCCTAAGATTCAAGAAGAGAACTATGTTCTTAGTCGTTGTATGACTTGTGGCTGTTGCCTTGAAGCCTGCCCACAATGGACTAACGATAATGGTTTCATTGGACCACAAGCGATTTCTCAAGCAGTACTTTTCAATAGTCATCCAAATGGCGCAAGCTTAAAAGAGGAAAGAATCGAAGGGCTTATACAAAACGGTCTAAACGATTGTGGTAATGCACAAGAGTGTGTGAAAGCTTGTCCTAAGGATATACCTCTAACAGATAGTATTGGTAGAGCAAATCGTGAAGCTACTGTATATTCAGTTCTAGATTGGTTGCGCGATGGCACTCATAAATAGCGTAGTTTTTTTTCTTTTACCTTGGTCTTTTGGATTAATAGTTTTTCTATTGATACCAATACTTGCAAGCATGTTTCTGTCATTCACCCACTTTGATGGCATCAACATGCCGGTATTCACAGGACTTGAGAACTACTCAAGGATGCTTGCCGATCCAGTTTTTTATACTTCACTAAAAGTAACTTTGAGTTTTGCTTTTATTAGCTTGCCGCTTGCAAGTATCTTGGCTATTGCTTTTGCGATTTTACTTAATCAGAAAATCCGTGGACAAAGTTTTTATCGTGCTTGTTTATATCTACCTACTATTATTCCAATAGTGGCTTCAAGCGTAGTCTGGACCTGGATTTTCAAGGGCGATGAATCTGGTATTCTTAATCAATTTCTCAGCTTTATGTTTTCTTGGGCTGGATTTAAACCGGTGCTTTGGTTAGCTGATACGCATTATGCGCTTCCAGCTCTAATCATCATGAGCTTTTGGTCTATAGGCAATCCGATGATAATTTATTTAGCAGGTCTGCAAAATATTCCTGAGTCTTTTTATGAAGCTGCTGAAATCGATGGTGCCAGCGACTTACAGAAACTTTGGCATATAACTTTACCCATGCTTTCACCGACAATTTTTTTCAATGTCGTTATTGGAATCATCCAAGTCTTTCAGTATTTCGTCCCAGCTTTTGTGATGACTTCTGGTGGACCACAGAACGCGACTATGTTCTATTCACTTTATACTTACCAAACCGCCTTTGATGACTTTCAAATGGGCTATGCAAGCGCTCTTGCTTGGGTTTTGTTTGTAATAGTTTTATTCTTTACTGGCATGGCTTTTTATAGTTCAAGAAAGCTAGTGCATTATAGCTAATCAATTTCTATAATTAATATTCTGTATGTGTATGCATTATCAGTAGGTTTGCTAGCGTTGAAATAGTTCCTTTCAATGCTGCAGATGCAGGTTGATATGCATCAACTTCCCTTATTCCAAGATCCTTAGGATTATTTTTTTCATCAAGAAACATTTGACGTAATATTTTTCTATTTTCGTTTCTTGTTTTCATACTAGAATTACTTGCCATTGCTTTTCCATCTTTTTGAGCAAGCTCGGCAATTTTAGTTAATGCATTTTTATCATCACTCAATCTCTGAATAGCATTAGCAATCGCTCTTTCATGCTCATCTTTTATAAAACTCAAAGTTGAATTTACTACTGCAGCTCCTGTCAAATGAAGAAGCTTTCTTCTATTTAGATGTCTTTCTATTAAACTTTCTCTTTTTTCTTCTGTCGCAGATAATCTCTTGCCTGTATTATTGGTAGATTCTGTAATCAAATCTGAATTCAAACGGAGAAAGCCAGTTATAGATAAAGCGGAAGTTAAACAATGCCCAAATGATTCTAAGGCAATATCCTTTATAGTTCTTCCTCCATAATCTTCAAGCATCTGATCCGGTAAAACTTTTTGCATTACACCTTTTTTATTTTTAGTTAGTTCTTGAAAACCTCTAATAAAATTTTGGCGATAAATATCTTCAATTTTTGAATAGCCTTTTCCGTATTTAGCAAATGCTTCTCCAACGACATTAACAGAGGCACTAGCAATGAAAGAACTAGGTAAACCAAACAGTGGAGAAAGAGTTCTGAAAGTGGAAGGATTCATTCGCAACATAATAACACGAAGGAATTATCCAGCTAGTTTTTACATAGTGAAAAAGCCATAAGTTCAAGCTAAAAAATATTTTAACTTTTTCACTATATCTAGTGTTATAGACTACTTGTTTTGTGGCCTATTAACACTAGGTCATTGAAAAACCGAATTTTAGGGCAACCTAAATTCCTCCAAATAGGTCTTGTTTACAGAGCTTTGCTCAGTTGAACATTTCCTAACTTTGAGATATTCAGCAGCAGCCTTTGCACTACTACATGGGTTGCTGCGGGTCTCAGAGTTGATAAAACTTGTCCTAAAATTATTTGAACGTAGATAAGTTTTATTTTGGTTTAGATCAAGGCAGTTTGAGCCTGAACGACCGGAGTTGACTTAGTCGTCAATGAGGATCGTGAAGGCGAGAACTAACGCAGAGATAAGGCAAAAGAAAGCTTAGATACCCTTAAAATGAAACAGCAACTTGCTTAGGTAATAAGAAGCTGCTGTTTACGGGGGGTATGTACTGACGTAATACTTCAATTAAACCCAAAGCTTATTATTTTCATTCTCAAACATTTGGTGGATATTTCACAGGGTTAACCCCAGAAATACCTAAAAAAACTAGAAAAATACTGATCTATTTAGCCAAATCTAGTGGGACAAAGCTAGATTTTAGATATGACAGTTATGAACACGGATCTAGTCGAAACAGTTATCAATCCAGCGATTGAATTATTTCAAGAAGATTTTTCTAAACTCT